>JBBRJB010000257.1:0-4902 GCA_038220085.1 Burkholderiales bacterium | reverse complement strand
CCTTTACTGTTTTTGCTGGGGGCTGGGGCGGGGCCTGGCCCCACGACCCCACGGCGGCGCGCGCACAGGTCGAACGGCTCGAGGCGCTCAAGGGCGCCAGCAAGATCCCCTATTGGGCGGAGCAGATCGGCATCCAGGCCGAGGTCGTGCGCGGACTTGTCTTGGCTGCGGATTCGAAAGTGCAGGAAGCCCTGGTCGTGCTGAGCAAGGCCGCCGATCGGGAGGACGCCACCGAGAAGAACGTGGTGACCCCCGGCCCCCTGGTTCCAGCGCGCGAAGTCCTGGCCCAGGTCCTGCTTGCGGATGGAAAAGCGAGCGAGGCTCTGAAGGCATTTGAAGCCGTCATGCAGCGCGAGCCCAACCGCTATCGGACGATCGCCGGCGCCGCACAGGCGGCTGAGAAGGCCGGCGACCGGACCAGGTCCGTCCAGTATTACGCGGACCTCGCGAAACTGACCCGCGATGCCGATACGGTGCGGCCGGAGATCGCGCGCGCCCGGCAGTTGAACTCGCGATAGGTACACCTTCGATGCCAAGCCGCCACCGGCAGTTCAGGCCAAGGCAGTGAGCAGAGCCGCCTGGATCACCAGGCGGCGCTTGTTGCCGCGTGTCGTATCGATGTCCAGCAGATCGGCGAGCCCGGCGGTGGGATGGTCGGGATCGGCGATCCGGTCCAGGACGGGGATGGGGACCGCGTCAGCGATTCTCTGCACGAGGTTGGCAGACATGCCATGGCACGCGAGGGCTACATACAGGCGACCCAATACGCCGGCGAGTTGACGGATCTCCTCGGGCTGGCAGTCGGCCCACAGACCCGTCCGGATATGCGCAACCTGCGCACCCAGCGCGGTTGCCGAACTCTCGAACAAGGTCGCGTCCGGCGTGTCGTCGTACCCTGTCAGCAGGGCGATGTGCCTGCCCTGGAGCAACGACGACAACCGGCCCTTGTCTTCCATGTGATGAAGGGCTTTCGCGTAAGCCAGGATCGCGTCCGTATCCCAGGGGGAAGGTCCACCGTTCTTCCTGATCCTTCGCTTTGGCTTGAAATGCATTAGGTTGCGCCGATCAATGGGATCGAGCGTACCGTCACGCCACCGGGCAGACTTTGACCCGCGTCAAGGCCGGGGCTGCTTTCGCCGGGAGACAACGGGCGACACTAACGGTTGACACAAACGGTTGACACACTGTTACCGACCGGCACAGGCGGTTCTCGCGGGGTTGTCGGACGGTGCCTAGCATCACCTTCATCGAGACGGACAGACCCAATCCAGGAGAAGACATGCTGAGCACCCCCGTCACCGTGAATGCGACAGCAAACGGCGTACTGCCCCGCAACGCGCTTGCGACAGACGCTGCGTCGGGTGATGCCGCCCGGGAGATTTCCGAGACGATGGCGCTGCTTCATGGCACCCTGGCGCCGCAGCGACGAGTGATTCGGGCAGGCGACGTGGTGTACCGGCTCGGAGAGCGCTTCGACAACCTCTACGTGCTCAACTCAGGCTACTGCAAGATCGTGAACCTGTCGCAGGACGGAAGGGAGCAGGTGGTGGCGCTCAAGTTCCGCGGAGACTGGCTCGGCTTCGACGGAATTGCCGACCGCCAGTACACCTGTGATGCGGTGGCAATCGACACCGGCGAAGTGTGGGTGATTCCGTACCAGGCCCTGCTGTCGGCGTGCACGGCAACCCCGTCGTTGCTGACGGTGATGCACGAGGCGATGAGCCGCGAGATCGCGAACGAGCGCGAATCCCTGATGTCAGTCTGCACCTTGACCGCCGAAGCGCGGGTTGCGGAATTCCTGTGCTACTGGGCCGATTCAGTCGCCCGTCGCGGCATGCGCACGGACCGGATCACGCTGCGGATGACCCGGGCGGAAATGGGCAACTATCTCGGCATGACGCTGGAGACGGTCAGCCGGTCGCTCTCGCGGCTGGCAAAGCAACGGCTGATCGAGTTTGCCGAGAAAGGCCGTCGCGATATCCGGATCCCTTGCGCCGAGGCGCTGCAAGGCTTCGTCGCCGGCAGCTTGACTCCCGCTTCGCAGGTGCTCCAGTAGCCTTGGGGAGAGAAGGCCCCTCAAGCAAGCGTCAGGTCTTGCGCGCCGAGAGTACATGGCCGATGGCTCTCGCCAGATCTTCCCTGCTGCAGGGCTTCTGGAGCAACTGCCATTCTCGGGGCGATTGGCGGTCCGCCTCCAGCAGTTCAGCGGAGAAGCCCGACATGAGCAGGATGCCAAGCCGCGGCAGGCGCTGTTGCACGGCCGCGGCAAGGTCGGTTCCTCGCATGCCGCCGCCCAGCACTATGTCGGTGAGCAACAGGTCGTAGAGCGTACCCGGCCCCAGCATCGACATCGCCTGCTCCCCGCTGGCGGCGCAAGCGACCTCGCAGTTCAGCGACTGCAGCAGGGTGGAAACAGTTGCGCGCACGTCGGCCGCATCCTCCACCAGCAGGACCCGAAGGCCCTTGGGAATTTCCTGGAGCGGGGACAAGAGCTCCAGCGGCCCGGTTTCTTCATCAACCGGCCGCGGGACGTACATGGTGACGGTGGTTCCGACGCCGAGTTCACTGCTGATCGACATGGCGCCCCGGGACTGCTTGACGAAACCGTAGACGGTGCTGAGCCCGAGCCCGGTCCCACGGCCGGCCTCCTTGGTGGTGAAGAAAGGCTCGAATGCACGTTCCTTGACCTCTTCCGACATGCCGGCACCCGTGTCCGAGATGGCAATGGCGACAAAGTCCTCCGGATTCCGTCCCGCCAGCTCGCTGCGGATTTCTTCCGGCAATACCGTACAGGCCGCCGCATGGAAACTCAGCGTGCCTCCGTCGGCCATCGCATCGCGGGCGTTGATCGCGATGTTCAGCAACGCCGACTCCAACTGCCCCGGATCCGCCAGGACCCTTGTGTCGCCAGGCGACGACCGGACCTCGATCTGGATCCGCTGGTCCAGTGTCCGGCGCAGCATATCTGCCAGCGATCCCAGCATCGTGCTCAGATCCACCGGCATCGGCTGGAGCACCTGGCGGCGGGAGAAGGCCAGGAGTTTGCCGGTAAGCTGGGCGCCACGTTTTGCGGCACGCGTGGCATCGCCCACCAGGTGCAGAGCGAACGTGTCCTGCGCGAACCCTGGGGTCTCCTCCAGCACCTGAAGATTTCCCTGGATGACGGTCAGGAGATTGTTGAAGTCGTGCGCGATCCCGCCGGTCAGCTGGCCGACGCTCTCCAGGCGCTGCGCGTGCTTCAGCGCCTCATCCGCTTGCGCGCGCTGCAGGGTTGTAGCAAGCAGGTTCGAGAGCGATTCCAGGAAGCGGGTCTCTTCCTCGCCGAACCCCTGGGGCGCGGAGCAACCGGCGCTGATGACACCGATGATGCGGCCGCGATCCGAGAGGGGCACTGCCAGCGCGCTTATCGGCGCCGATTCGAAGTTGGCCTGCGGCACGCCGAACCGCTGCTCTGCGCGATAGTCCGACACAACCACCGATAAGCCCTGTGACAGGACGTAGCCCGGCAGGGTATCCGAACGGCTGGAAATGCGTGCGCCGGCCGCCTCCGCGGACGCCACCCCGACGCCGGCAGCCACACGGAACGCGAGGCCGCTGTTCTCCAGAAGAAGCACCGCGACGCTTTCCACCTGGAGAGCCTCGGCGGCGAGCCTGGGCACGTGGTCCAGCAGAACCTGGGGGTCGCGGATATCGACCGCCAGTCGGCCGAACTGCGCCAGGCATTCGCTGTAGCGGGCGCGCTGCAAGGCCTGTTTCACGCGCGGATAGGTAGCGATGTCGCGGATGGCCGCCACCACAAACGGCAGGTTCTGGACCTGCAGCGGGCTCAGGGCGATCTCGACCATCACCTCGCTGCCGTCCTTGCGCCTGGCCACCAGGTCCATCTGTGTCCCCATCGGCCGGGGACGGGGCGCACGACCATAGGCCTCACGGAACGAAGCGTGGCGCGGACGAATGCTGTCGGGCACCAGGGCGTCGATCTCGAGGCCGATCAGCTCTTTCAGGCTGTAGCCCAGCAGTTCCGCGGCGGCGGGATTGGCAAGGACGATCCGCCCCGCCGGGCCCACCAGCAGCAGGGAATCCGGATAGGCGACGAAGAGCGACCGGAACAGCGCGTTCTCGTGGATCCCGGCTGGCAGCGCCGGCGATGCGTCGCCGGTCGGCCGACTCGAAAGCATCGACTACGCTTCCACGACGGGGGTGACGAGGATGTAGCCGGCACCGCGGACCGACTTGATGATCTGCGGGTCTGCGGCATCCGGCTCCAGCTTGCGGCGCAGCCGGCCCACCTGCACATCGATGGTCCGGTCGAAGGGAGCCGCTCCCCGGCCGCGGGTCTGCTCCAGGAGGAAGTCACGCGAGAGCACGCGCCCCGGGTGAAGCGCCAGTGTGCAGAGCAGGCTGAACTCGCCGGAGGTGAGCGGCACGTCCCCGCCCTGAGCGTCGGTGAGTTGCCGTGCAGCGGTGTCGAGCTCGAACCCCGCAAAACACAATTTTCTGCGGGACGCGGATGATGCAGACGGCGCTGCCGGCGCCGCACGCCCTGCCGGCCCTGCCGGCGTAGCGGAGCCGACGCGCCGCAGGACCGCCTTGATCCTAGCGAGCAGCTCGCGCAGGTCGAAGGGCTTGGTCACGTAGTCATCTGCACCGACCTCCAGCCCGACGATCTTGTCCACCGCTTCCCCGCGGCCGGTCACGATCACGAGACCGCATTGCCAGTGTTCCCGCAGCTGCCTGGCGATGGAAAGACCGTCTTCACCGGGAAGACCCAGATCCAGCAGCACCAGGGCGGGCGGATCCGCGGGCAGCAGGGACATGAGGGAGGCGCCGTCGTGCAGTTGCGTGACCCGATAGCCCTGGTTCTGGAGATAGCCGGCGAGCAGCCGCGTGATCGCGACTTCG
>JBBRJB010000256.1:0-4908 GCA_038220085.1 Burkholderiales bacterium | reverse complement strand
CTGTGCTCGAGCATGAAGGCGACAGTGGCGGCGTCGAGACGGGTGTTGATGGTGTTCAGCACCGCCCCGGCCATCGGTACGCCGAAATGGGCCTCGATCATCGGTGGCGTGTTCGGCAGGATGACGGCAACCGTGTCGCCGTCACCGATGTCCCTGGCGGCCAGCACGCTGGCGAGACGGTGGGATCGTTCCCGCACCTCGGCCCATGTCCTGCGCAAGGGTCCGTGAATCACGGCCGGGTGGTCCGGGTACGCGTCCGCTGCCCAGTTCAACAGGCTCAAGGGAGTGAGCGGCGTATAGTTGGCTGGATTGCGGTCGAGACCGTTTTGATAGGGGTTGGGGCGGGTCGGCATGTCGAAGGCTCCTTCAATCGGGGCGGCATTGGTACATGCCCATGCCCCGCATGGACAACACGACGTCGTCGTGCTGGTTGATCGCTTCCTGATGAAAGTGGACGATGCCGCGGTCAGGCCTGGAACGGGAGCGCCGCTTGTCGACGACGCTGACCCACGCCCGCAGCCGGTCGCCCGGTCGCACGGGTTTGAGCCAGCGCAACTCGTCGATGCCCGGCGAACCCATGCCCGAAACGGGGGAGATGAAATGATCGACCAGCAGCCGCATCAGGATGCCGCAGGTCAGCCAGCCACTGGCGATGAGTCCGCCGTAGATCGACTCTTGCGCGGCCGATTCGTCCAGGTGAAATGACTGAGGGTCGTAGCGTCCCGCGAACTCGAGGATCTCCTCCCGGGTGACCAGCCGGTCACCGAACTCGAAGACCTCCCCGGGGCAGTAGTCCTCGAAATATCGTGCTTTGAGGGGTATCGTCATGAAGTCTCCGCCTGGACCGCCGCCTGGCATTGTCGCCGGTTGCCTCGCCTGTTGCAGCCATCCTGTTGCAGCCATCCTGTTGCAGCCACTATAGCAAGAAGCCTCGCGATCCAAGATGTTCCGGTCCGGTGTCGACCGGTGCGGGGCGATAATCGTGAGGATCACCGGCCCCGGGGACATTGGTGAGTGCGACGGAGGGCGGCAGAAGCGATGAACCGGTCAGATTCGACAGACGATGGCAAGCCCGTACGGTTGGACAAGTGGCTGTGGGCCGCGCGCTTCTTCAAGACGCGCGGATTGGCGCAGACGGCCGTGGAGAAAGGACAAGTGCTGGTGGCGGGTGAGCGCGTCAAGGTGGCGCGCCTTCTGAAACCGGGCGAGCTCGTGCGCATCTCAATCGGTGACACGGAGCGGCAGCTGGAGGTGACCGGGCTTTCGGATGTGAGGCGTTCGGCCCCGATCGCGCAGGCCCTTTACCGGGAAACCCCCGAGTCCGTCGCCAGACGCGAAGCGCAGGCGCAGCAACGGAAGTTATATCGCGAGCCCGCGCGGGAGATCGTGGGTAGGCCGACCAAGCGTGACCGCCGCGACCTGACCCGGGCTAGGGATTTCGGCGATGCCTGATCGGAACCGCCCGGTGGCGGGCTCTCCAGCGTCAGGTGCGGGCACCGAAGACGAGGCCAGGGCGCGTCTGCTCGCGGTGGTGCTCGAGTGGGCGCCGATGCCGGCCGTGTGCTCGCAGCGCTGGCGGCGCAGCGGCGCCGATGGCTTCCTGGTCACGCCGCCGGCAGCCGCCGATCGTCGGGAGCCGTCCTTGGACGACATCGGATGGTTTGCGCTGGGCGACGACGGCGCACGGCGCGACACCACCCATCCCGAAGGCGCGCAGCGCTGGCGCCTGCACCAGGCGCTGTATCGGCAAGGCGGGAGTCGGCGCGCGATCGTCTGTTCCCGTCCGGTCTACTGCGCCACGCTCGCCTGCCTGGCCCGGAGTAGCCAGTCGGGCATTCCGGCCCCGGAGGGCATCCCGGCATTTCATCCGGACGTCGAGCAGGCCGGCGGCGGCCCGATCGCCTGCGTTGCGCTACCCACGGACGATTCCGCGTCGTTCGAGCCGGTCCTCACGGCGCTGGCCGATCGCCCGGCGTGTCTGCTGGCCGGATACGGGCTGCTGGTCACCGGCACGAGCCTGGAGGAAGCCAGGTGGCGGACAGTGGAAATCGAAAGCCTCGCCGGGATCTACTGGCGGCTGATCCTGGCTCGCCAGGGGCGATAAGGCCGACTGTCGAGCATCGACATCCCTCATGCCCGTACATTGTCCGGGGGAATTCGAGCCGTCCCGGTTCCGGCAGTCCGTTATAGTGGCCTGCGCCGCGTAGCCCACTCATAACCCGCATCGCAGACCCATGTAGTTTCAACGCAAACGAAAGCTCACCCCGCCCGCAAGCCGGGCGCGGTGGCATCTCCCGAGCCCGAACGCCGTGGCCATAGCCTGGTCGACGACCGGCGGTCGCGGCGCGGGCAGTCCGGGTCTCCGATCTAAGTTGAGTGGTGCTCGCAGTGAAGAATTTGAAGCGTATCGAGCGCGGCGGCCGGCAGGCTCGCGTGCAATCCATCCAGGTCTTGCGCGGGATTGCCGCCATGCTGGTTGTCTACAACCACGCCGCCCTGCTTGTCCTCGGACTGGGGCCGGAGGCGGGGCCGGCGCTGCTCGCCCCTTCAGAGGAGATCGCCACCCTCGGCGCCATCGGCGTCGATGTCTTCTTCGTGATCAGTGGCTTCGTGATGGCCCTGAGCGCGCGATCTTTCGACGGGCGTGCCGGCGCCGTGAAGTTCATGTCTCTTCGATTCATCCGGATCGCACCGCTGTTCTATTTCTTCTGCCTGGTGCAATTGGCCAACCTGCTGTGGGCCGGTGTGGATGTCGACCACGGATCGATCCTCAATTCGGTGACATTCCTGCCCTTCTTCGATGACCGGGAATATTCCTGGCCGATCCACTACCTGGGGTGGACGCTGGCCTTCGAGATGCTTTTCTACCTCGTCGTGACAGTCCTGATCGCCGCGGGCCAAGGCAGGAACGCCCCTGCCATATTCCTCGCGGTGGCGGTGCTGCCGTTGCCGGGATTCCTCCTGGACGACGGCCTGGTCCTTTGGCGCATGGCCACCAATCCGATCCTGTGGGAGTTCGCGCTCGGCATAGTTGCCTACCGGCTCTGGGATTCGGGCCTGCTCTCCCGCATCAGGTGGCCCCTGCTGGCGGGCGTGACACTTGCTGTGACGGCGCTGTTGTTGAGCGTGGTGTATGGTCAACCCGTGTTCAGCGCCTCTGAGACCGTCGTGGGCGAGGACAGCATGATGCGCTGCCTGGTCTGGGGCGGTCCGGCGTTCGGCCTGGTCTGTCTGATGCTCAGTTTCGACAAGCTGTCCGGCGGGCCAGGGACCGCCGTAATGCGGTCGGTCGGCGATGCGTCGTACTCGATATACCTGTCCCACCTGTTCGTGGTGATGACCGTCGGGAAGCTGCTCGAGTTCCAGCCGATTCAGCCCGACATGGCATTATTGGTCACCGTCGCCTGCTCCGCTGTGGCGGGACTGATCGTGTACCGGCTTATCGAGAAGCCGCTGCTTGTCGTGGGCCGGCACACCTGGCGCAATCTGTCCGGTCGGGCACTCGCAGCCCAGCAACGGCCGCTGTGAGGATTGTCCGATGAATACGAGTTCAGGAGTGCGGCGTTGATCCGCTCCATCGAGGGTTTGCGCGGTGTGGCTGCATTGCTGGTGGCCTTGTTCCACGCCTACGTCTACGGCCGGTGGGGCGGCTTGCCGGCGCAGTCGATGGTCTTGCGACATGCCTGGCTGTTCGTCGACCTGTTCTTCGTGATCAGCGGATTCGTAATGGCCTCGGCCTACTCGGACCGGCTGGACACTCCCCGCGCGGCGGCCGCCTACATGGTCCGGCGGTTTTTCAGGCTCTACCCGCTTCACCTGGTCACCACGGCCGCTGTGCTCCTGGCGGTCGTGGGAGTGCAGACAGCCAAGTGGATCCTGGCCGCCAACGGCCTGCAGGTGGGAAGCGAGCCGCCGTTTGCGGTCGAGTTCTTCAGCCTCAAGCTGCTGGCCCTGGACCTGCTGCTGCTGCAGGGCGTTGGCATCCTGCGGATGGAAATCCACAACTATCCGTCCTGGTCGATCTCGGTCGAGTTCTGGCTCTACCTTATCTTTGCGCTGCTGATGCTGGCGATCAGGTCCCGGGTCTTGCGGATCGTGATCAGCGCGGCCATCGTGGCGCTGTCCGTGGCCTACTTCGTCGTTTACTGGTCGTCGGTCCCCGAATCCTTGCGCACCCTCGACACCCGCGGCCTGCCTCGCGGACTGCTGAGTTTCTTCCAGGGATGCCTGCTGTTCTATTTCTACCAGCGCCGGGCCGCCTGGTTCGTACGACCCGGGGGCCCATTGCGCTGGTGGCTCTTGAGCGCCGCTCAGGCGGCGGCAGCCGCGCTGGCGCTGTACCTCGTGGCCCGACAGGACATGCTGGGCACATGGCAGTTGCTGATCCCCTTTGCCTTCACCCTGGTAGTGGTGCTGCTGCTGCCGGATCGCGGACTGGTCGCCGCCCTGCTGCAGACCCGCCCGGTCCAGTGGATCGGCTTGCACAGTTACTCGATCTACCTGGTCCACGTCACCGTGCTGACCGTGCTCGACTGGCCGGGCCGGGCGGTCCCCGAGCCGGCAAAGCACCTGGTCGGACTGGCCTATCTCGGGCTGGTGTTCGGCTTGTCTGCACTCAGCTACCGCTACCTCGAGGCCCCCTGGCGCGACCGCGGCAGGCGCCTCGCCGAGCGCATCGAGGCGGGCGAAACGTTCGCCGGTCAGGGCCGTACCATTCAGCGCTGACCCCCGGGGGGCGACGGCGCCCCGCGTTCCCGGCCCGGGTGGGGGATACTTGCCGCAGTGCCAACTGATGGAGGCGGCGGTGAGCAGAATCCAACTCAGGCCGGGGGCCACATCGCTGGCCCACTGGTGCGATATCTACCAGGGTGCCGGGATGAAGCTCGATCCCGGCTGCTGGGACGGCGT
>JBBRJB010000255.1:0-4920 GCA_038220085.1 Burkholderiales bacterium | reverse complement strand
ACGGTCGGGCACGGCGTGACGATCGGCCCGATCCTGCTGGGCAGCGCGGCGCCGGTACACATCATGACCAGTTCCTCGACCGTGCGCCGCCTGGTCAACATGACGGCGCTCACGGTCTGCGACGCCCAGGACTCGACTTTCAAAGCGCAGACGTGAGCAGCGGTGTACCGATGAGCCGGGTCGGCAGACGGCTGCGCCAGGCGCTGCTGGTCGCATCCGCGCTGGCGCTCCAGGCCTGCGCCGCGCCGCAGGTCGTCAAGGTCGAGCAGGCCGACAGCGCGCGCCCGGTCGAGCTCAAGACCGGCCAGATCCTGGAGGTCCGGTTATTCACCTTACCTGGCCGGGGGCTCAGCCTGTTTCTCGGTTCGGTGGTGACGCCGACCCTGGTCCAGGAAGGCCGTCCCACCCACCATGACGACCCGATCGAGGGCGGGGTGAGCGGCGCCAACAACTACGAGGCCTGGCGTTTTCGCGCCGTGCAGCCGGGCCGGGTCAGGCTGCGGATGGACTACCGTCATCAGTGGGACAACGGCGGAGCGCCGGTCCGGTCGGTCGACTACGAAGTAGTGGTGCGTTAGCCGGTCCGAGTCGCCCGATAGAATCGTCGACATGCCGCTTGCTTTCCTGATCCTCCTGCCGTTCATCGGCAGCCTGATCGCCGCCTTCCTTCCGACCAACGCCCGCAATGCCGAGTCGACCGTGGCAGGGGCCATTGCGCTCGCAGGCCTGGTACAGGTGGGGCTGATGTTTCCGGAGGTGATCAACGGTGCTGTCGTGCACCAGAGGATCGCGTGGCTTCCGCACCTGGGCCTCGACGTCGTCATCCGAGTCGACGGCTTCGCCTGGTTGTTCGCCATGCTGGTGCTCGGCATCGGCGCGCTGGTTGTGCTCTATGCGCGCTATTACATGTCGCCGGAGGATCCGGTACCGCGTTTCTTCTCATTCTTCCTCGCATTCATGGGGTCGATGCTGGGCGTGGCGCTGTCCGGCAACCTGGTGCAGATGGTGTTCTTCTGGGAACTCACCAGCCTGTTCTCGTTCCTCCTGATCGGGTACTGGTATCACCGGCAGGACGCACGGCAGGGCGCGCGGATGGCGTTGATCGTCACCGGCGCCGGTGGGCTCTGCCTGCTGGCCGGCGTGATGGTGATCGGCAACATCGTCGGCAGCTATGAACTGGATGCTGTCCTCGCCTCGGGCGACCTCATCCGTACCCACCCGCTGTACCGGGTGGCCCTGGTGCTGGTCCTGCTCGGCGCGCTGACCAAGAGCGCTCAGTTCCCGTTCCACTTCTGGCTGCCCCACGCCATGGCGGCGCCGACCCCGGTTTCGGCCTACCTGCATTCGGCGACGATGGTCAAGCTCGGTGTCTTCCTGATGGCCCGACTGTGGCCGGTGATGGCGGACACCCAGGAGTGGTTCTGGCTGGTGGGGGGCGCGGGGGCGATCACCATGCTGCTGGGCGCCTATGCGGCTATGTTCCACAACGACCTCAAGGGGCTGCTGGCCTATTCCACCATCAGCCACCTGGGGCTGATCACCTTGCTGCTGGGCATGAACAGTCCATTGGCCGCGGTCGCCGCGGTCTTTCACATCATGAACCACGCGACATTCAAGGCGTCGTTGTTCATGGCTGCCGGCATCGTCGATCACGAGAGCGGCAGCCGTGATATCGGCAAGCTGAGTGGGCTCCTTAAAGTCATGCCGATCACCGGCACCCTGGCCATCGTCGCGAGCGCGGCGATGGCGGGCGTGCCTCTGCTCAACGGCTTCCTGTCGAAGGAGATGTTCTTCGCCGAGACGGTCTACATCTCGGCGTCTCCCTGGGTGGAGTTCGCGCTGCCGCTGATCGCGACGGTTGCCGGACTGTTCAGCGTCGCCTACGCCCTGCGCTTCGTGGTGGACGTCTTCTTCGGGCCGCTCGCCACCGACCTGCCGCGCGAGCCGCACGAGCCGTCGCGGTGGATGCGGGTGCCGGTAGACCTGCTGGTGCTGGCCTGCGTCGTGGTCGGCATCTTCCCGGAGTTCTCGGTTCGCCGCTTCCTCGACGCCGCGGCTTTGCCGGTCGTCGGCGGCCAGCTGCCGGAATTCAGCCTGGCAGTCTGGCACGGTCTCAACGCCCCGATGCTGATGAGCCTGACCGCCATGGCCGGCGGCGTCGTGCTCTACCTGCTGCTGCGCCAGCGCCTCAGGCAGGGAAGATTCCGGCGCCCGCCGCTCATCCATCACTTCGACGGCAAGCGCGCGTTCCACACGCTGCTGGTTGCGTTGGGCTGGTTCGGCCGCAGGGCCTTGCGCGTGGTCGCTACCCGTCATCTGCAGATCCAGGTGCTCTGCCTGATCGGCCTCAGCTTCGTGGTGGCCGTCGCGACCTTTCGCGACGAGATCCTGGCGGCAGGGGAGCGCCCGCTGCTCCCCGTTTCGATCGAGTTCGTCGGACTATGGCTGGTGGGCATGGCCTGCGCCGTCGGGACGGCCTGGCAGGCCAAGTATCACCGCCTGGCTTCTCTGACGTTCCTGGGAGGCGCGGGCATGATCACCGCCATCACCTTCGCCTGGTTTTCGGCGCCTGACCTTGCCTTGACGCAGTTGACGGTGGAAGTCGTGACCACCATCCTGATCCTGCTGGGGCTGCGCTGGCTGCCGCGACGGGTTGAACTGGCGCGGGAGGACCGTCGTCGGCGGATGCTGCGAGCCCGTGCCCGCCGGATCCGCGACCTGGTCATCGCCTGCCTCGTCGGCACCGGTCTCGCGGCAATCACGTATGCGATGTTGACCCGTAATTTCGAGCAGAGCATCTCGCCCTTCTTCCTGTCGCGTGCACTACCCGAAGGAGGCGGCAAGAACGTTGTCAACGTGATGCTGGTGGACTTCCGCGGATTCGACACCCTCGGTGAACTGACCGTCTTGTCGGCGGTGGCACTGACGGTCTACGCGCTGTTGCGCCGGTTTCGTCCCCCCCGTGAAAGCATCGAGCAGCCGCCCCAGCAGCGCGGGTTCTCGCGGCATTCTCACGCCGAGCTGGTCAATCTGCGGGCCGCACACGACACTGCCGTCGGCTACCTGCTGGTGCCCGCAGTCCTGGTTCGCCTGGTCCTGCCGGTCTCGTGGGTCGTGGCCGTGTACTTGCTGCTGCGCGGACACAACCAGCCGGGCGGAGGTTTCGTCGCGGCGCTGGTGGTGTCGATCGGATTCATCATCCAGTACATGGTGGCAGGCACCCTGTGGGTGGAAGCGCACATGAGGCTGAGGCCGCCGCGCTGGATTGCCGTCGGTCAGTGGCTCGCGGTGGGTACCGGCGCCGGGGCGATGGCCTTTGGCTTCCCGTACCTCACCTCGCACACGGCGCATCTGCAGTTGCCGGTGTTCGGGGAGGTTGAGATCCCGAGCGCCGCTTTCTTCGACCTGGGCGTGTTTGCGGTCGTGGTCGGAGCGACCATGCTGATCCTGACCGCCCTTGCGCACCAGTCCCTGCGCAGTCGTCGTTTCACCGGCGGCATTGCCTCACCGTCCGCTTCGCCTGCCGTCCCGTCGTCCGACCCTGCCCAAGGGGATTTATGGAAGCCATGATGTCGATTGCCATCGGCGTGCTGGCGGCCTCCGGCGTGTGGCTGCTGCTGCGTCCGCGGACCTTCCAGTTCATCATGGGTCTGTCCCTGGTGTCCTATGCAGTCAACCTGTTCATATTCAGCATGGGTCGGCTCTCGATCGACAAGGAACCGATCATCGTGGAGGGCGTCCCCCCCGACCTGGTCCATTACGCCGATCCCCTGCCGCAGGCCCTGGTGCTGACCGCCATCGTCATCGGGTTCGCCAACACGGCGATGTTCCTCGTGGTGCTTCTGGCCTCGCGGGGTCTTTCCGGGAACGACCATGTCGACGGTGAGGGCGACGCGGAATGACTGATTTCGCTGCGCTCGCCGCTGACGTCGCCACCTACCTGGGCGCCCCGTTGCGCTCGCACCTGATCGTGGCGCCGATCCTGCTGCCGCTGGCGACCGCTGCCGTCATGCTGATACTGGGAGAAAAACGTCGCGGCACCAAGGCACTGGTCAACGTCCTGTCCACGATGGCAGGGCTCGGCCTGGCGGTCATGATGCTGTACTGGGTGCATCACGACCTGGCGCCCGGCGGCCTCGAGGGCGTCGGCACGATCGGCATCTACCTGCCGTCCAACTGGCAGGCGCCGTTCGGTATCGTGCTGGCGCTCGACCGGCTTAGCGCCATGATGCTCCTGCTTACCAGCATACTGGCGCTCGGCGCGATTGTTTTCGCCGTCGCCCGCTGGGATCGAGCCGGCGTCCACTTCCATCCCCTGTTCCAGATCCAGCTGGTCGGCCTGAACGGCGCCTTTCTGACCGCCGACCTGTTCAATCTCTTCGTCTACTTCGAGGTGCTGCTGTCGGCGTCATACGGGCTGTTGCTGCATGCCTCGGGTTCGGTCAGGGTAAGGGCAGGGCTGCACTACATCGCGATCAACCTGGTGGCATCGTCGCTGTTCCTGGTGGGTGTCGCGCTGATCTATGGCGTGACCGGCACCCTCAATCTTGCGGATCTGGCGATCAAGGTCGGCGAGGTGCCGGATGCCGATCGCGGCCTCTTGAATGCCGGCGCGGCTGTGCTCGGTATCGCCTTCCTCACGAAGGCGGGTATGTGGCCGCTCAATTTCTGGCTCAACCCGGCCTATTCGGCTGCCGGCGCGCCGGTGGCGGCGCTCTTTGCGATCATGACCAAGGTCGGCGTCTATGCTGTGATGCGAGTGTCCACGCTGCTGTTGCCGGCGCAGGCCGGAGGCGCGGCCGGATTCGGGATGGACTGGCTGGTGATCGGGGGGCTGGCCACGCTGGCATTCGGCACCATCGGCCTGCTCGCGTCGCGGCAACTGGGCCAACTCGCAAGCTACAGCCTGATCGTGTCCTC
>JBBRJB010000254.1:0-4928 GCA_038220085.1 Burkholderiales bacterium | reverse complement strand
TGGTGGCGTGTGCGGTCGTCGCCAAGCCCGATCCGAAGTGGGGCGAAACACCGCTCGCCTTCGTCGAGTTCAAGCCGGATGCGAGCGCCAGCGCCGAGCAGCTGATCGCCCACTGTCGCAGCCATCTCGCGGGCTTCAAGTGCCCGCGCGAAATCCGCTTCGAAGCCGTACCGCGAACCAGCACCGGCAAGATCCAGAAGCACCTGCTGCGGGCCAAGGCGGGTTCCGCAACGGCGATCTGACGCCGGCGCGGGCGCCTTCGGGCAGGTTCAGATCGGCTCGAAGGGGGCCGGGCCGCCGTGTCGCACGGAATCGGGCTGCGGCCAGCTATTCTGCTCCGGCCGCAGGATTTCCAGCGCGCGCGACAGGCGCAACACGCCGAGATCGTCGAAACGCTGTCCGATCACCTGCACGCCGATCGGCAGGCCTTCGCGGGAAAAAGTCCAGTTCACCGAGGACGCCGGATGCTCGCTCATATTCCAGGGCACGGTGAATGCGATGTGCGCCAGGGCGTTGTGCGCATCCTGGGTGGGTGTGGCGAGATCGGCGGCATAGGGCAGCACCGGCGAGGTGGGCGACAGCAGGAAGTCAAAGTCGGCGGCCGCCCGGGCGGCTGCCTCGCGCATCGCCACGATCTGGTTGAACGCGCTCATCACCTGACTTCCGGTGAAGTCCTTCGCCCGCCAGGTGCACCACTCGACGATGAACGGAAGAACCTTGGCGCGGGTCGCTTCGTCGAGCGCCATGATGTCGTTGCAGGAACGCGCTTCGAAAAACATGACCATGCCTTCGAGCATCTCCTCGGTCAGAAAGCTGTCGACCGGCTCGACCCGGGCGCCGGCGACATTGAGCGCACGAGCGGCGGCTTCGGCAGCGGCTTTCACTTCGGTATCCACCGGCATTCCCGTCTTCATGTCGGTCAGCAGCCCGATGCGCAGACCTTTGGGGCTGAGACCGTCGACTGCCATGCGGTATTCCATCGCGTGAGGCGGCAGGCTCATGAAGTCGCGCACATCGGGTGCGCTGATCACGTTCATCAGCAGGGCCGCGTCACGCACCGAGCGCGTCAGCGGGCCCGCCACGCGGCCCATGAACGGCGGAGATACCGGCACCCGCCCCTGGCTCGGTTTAAGCCCGAAGACACCACAGTGCGTTGCGGGCAGGCGCACAGAGCCGCCGATATCGGTCCCCACGTGCAATGGACCATAGCCCGCCGCGCATGCCGCCCCTGCGCCGGACGACGAACCGGACGGATTGAGGTCCAGCCGCCACGGATTGCGCGTCACGCCATGGCGCGAAGACAGTCCGGACGACAACATGCCATAGTCGGGCATCGTGGTCTTGCCGATCAGCACGCAACCCGCTTCGCGCAACCGCGCGGCGACCGGCGCATCGTGAGGCTGGGGCACGTCGGCCGTCGCGGCAGTACCGATCGGAGCCGGATCGCCGCGGGTGTGGATGTTCTCCTTGATGGTCACCGGCACCCCGTCCAGCGGAGAACGAGGCTCGCCGCGCTTCCAGCGCCGGTCGGACTCACGCGCCGACGTCAGCGCCGCTTCACGATGCACGAGGAACATCGCGTTGATCTTCGGCTCCCACGCGTCGATGCGATCGAGCACCGCCTGGGTCGCCTCGACCGGCGAAAGGTCTCCCGTGGCGTAGGCAGCCGCCAGTTCCTCGCTGCTCGAATCACTTGGTCTGCTCATGGCGTCTGTTTCCTGGAATGAAGTATCGAAGGGTCGGCGCGACCGCTGCTGGGATCATGGCGCCGGGCAGAAAGACTAGGAGTCTGTCGGGCGATACTGCGCGACCACGGCCCGCAGCAGGCGCTTCAGACTGGTGAGTGCCGCGGGCGGGAAGTCCGCAAGCAGCGACAGGTTGAAGGCCGCCGCAGCCTGCAGCACAGGCGCAGTACTGACATGGCCTTTTTCGGTGAGGCTGACAAGGATTCGGCGGGCGTCCACCGGATCGGCTTTGCGCGATACCAACCCTTGCTGCCCCAGCCGGTCGATGAGCCTGGAGATCGTCGGCTGTTTGGCCAGGCTCACGGCGCACAGCTGACCGAGCGTCCAGTCGTCCCTGCTGGAAAGCGCCGCCAGTACGCGCCACGACAACATGCTCAGGTCGTGCTTGCGCAGTCTGCGCTGGAATTCCCCGGCGATCTGGTGGCCGGCGCGCGCCAGCAGGAACGGCAGGTACTCCTCGTAGAAGGTCTGGTCTCCGGGCTCGAACCCGTCCGGTTCGGTGGGATCGGGCGCCGGCTGCAGCAGCGAGTCGGCGATCGCGAACTCCCCGTGGCGAAAGATCAGCGGCGACCCGTCAGCGCTGGCACAGCGTTTCACCTCGCCGACGAAGAGCCAGTGGTCGCCCTGCAGCAGCTGGGTGCGGCGCTCGCATTCGAACCAGGCGAGCGCGTTGTCGATCAGCGGGACGCCGTCGAGCCCCTCGTGCACGCCCACGCCCTCGAACCGGTCCCCCCCTCGTCGCGAAAAGCGCTGCGCGATATCCACCTGTTCCACCGAGAGGACGCTGACCGAGAAGAATCGCTGTCCTTTGAAGACCTCGAGGGTCGACGCAGTGCTTGCGAGGCTCCACAGGATCAGGGGCGGATCGAGAGACAGTGAATTGAAGCTGTTGGCGGTCAATCCCACGTAGCGGCCGTCGCTGTCACGCGTGGCGATGATGGTCACGCCGGTCGCAAAGCGACTCAGGCACTGGCGCATGTGTGCCGGGTCGCTGGGCGCAATGGCACGGTGCGTCGGATGGACCAGCCCGGGTCGCGCCGGGCGCGAGGCGGACACCTTGCCGCAATCGTCGGGAAGTGGAGTACCTTCAGTCATTGGACAGTGGAGTTTCAGCCGTTGCTGCAGACAGCGGCCGCCCGGCAATTGATACATGAATAGTCATGTACTAAAGTGTGCTCCCAGGGCGCTGGATCCGCGGCCAATCCATCGCCGGTGGCCCGCGCGCCCGTTATTCATCGCGATTCATGGAGTTTATCCGTCATGCTGACAGAACGCGTCGAAGCCAAATGGGTGAGCGCCTTCACTCGAGTGTTCGAGCTCTGCCAGATCAAGCCGGGTGAGACCTGCGCCATCCTTTCCGAAAGCCAGTCCCGCCCCCTCAACAGCCATCTCGCGGAACTCGCCTTGCTGCAGATGGGCGCCCGGCCGTTCCATATCCAGGTCGTGACACCCGTGGACAGCGGGCCGCTGGCTGTCCGCTCGAGCAGCGCCTGCAACGTCCTGCATTCTCTCGGGCCCGCCGCGGATGCGCTGGCCGCGAGCGGATTCATCGCGGACTGCACGGTGACGGGCTTGCTGCATGCACCGGAGTTGTCGGCAATCCTCAAGGACGGTGCCAGGGTATTGATGATCTCGGACGAGCATCCGGAAGCGCTGGGAAGGCTGGTACCTGATCCGGCCCTGGAACCGCGCGTACAGGCCGGGATCCGTCTGATGGAGAACGCCCGGCGCATGCAGGTCACCTCGAATGCGGGTACCCAGCTGGTAGTGACGCTGGCTGGCGCACGCCTCGGTGGCGGCTGGGGGTACTGCGCCACGCCCGGCACCATCGCGCGCTGGCCGGGCGGGCTGTGCCTGTGCTTCCCGTCGCCCGGTTCGGTCAACGGCTTGCTGGTACTGACACCCGGAGACGTCAACCTGACCTTCAAGCGATACCTGGAATCCAAGGTGACGCTGCTGATCCAGAACGACTACGTCACCGACATCAAGGGACACAACCTGGACGCCAGCCTGATGCGCAGCTTCTTTGCTGCCTGGGGAGATCGGGAGGCCTATGCCGTCTCCCATGTCGGCTGGGGCATGAACCCCGCCGCGCGCTGGGACTCGCTGGCGGTGTACGACAAGCGCGATTTCAATGGCACCGAGCTTCGCGCGTTCGCAGGCAATTTTCTTTTTTCCACCGGCCCCAACGACGTTGCGGGGCGCCGTACAGCGGCGATCTTCGACCTGCCCCTGGGGGGCTGCACGGTGGCCCTGGACGACCACGTCGTGGTCGAGAACGGGATCCTGAACCAGGCCGCCTTCAACCGATAGGACACGCGCATGAGCGCCATCACCGGCAGCGGACTGCAACTGAGCGACGAGCAACGAGGCTTGCTCGATCTGGCGGAGGATCTCGGTGCGCGTTTCGGCCGACGGGCGGCCCGCTACGACCAGGAAGCCGGCTTTCCGTATGAAAACTACGATGACATGCGCGAGGCGGGGCTGCTGAAACTATGCGTGCCGAAGGCCTACGGCGGGCTCGGCGCGGACCTGTTCACCTATGCGCTGGTCTCCGCCACGCTCGGCAAGTATTGCGGCGCCACCTCGCTCACATTCAACATGCACGCGTGCTCGTGCCTGTGGCCCGGGCTGATGGCCGATGCGCTCGAGATGACGGCGGCGCAGCGGGAAGAACATGAACGGCGCCGGGCCTCGCATTTCCAGCGCATCGTCGAGGACGGCGCCGTTTACGCCCATCCGTTTTCAGAAGGCTCGGCAGCCGCCGCCGGCAGGGCGCCGTTCGGCACCACGGCAAGCAAAGTGGACGGCGGCTGGCGACTGGACGGCAAGAAGATCTTCGCGTCCCTGTCCGGGGCCGCCGACTACTACGGCGTGCTGTGCACCGAACATCGGACCGGCGACGATGCGCCCTCGATGCGAGACTCCATCTATCTCGCGGTGCCGAGGAATTCGCCCGGGTTCACGATAGTGGGCGACTGGGACCCGCTCGGCATGCGCGGGACGGTGTCGCGCACCCTCCTGCTGAAGGAGGTATTCGTACCGGACAGCGGGCAGATGATGCCGCGCGGAATCTACTTCCAGGCCGCAAACCGCTGGCCGCACATGTTCTCGGCGCTGTCGCCGACCTACATGGGCATCGCGCTGGCCGCCTACGAATTCACCGTCCAGTACCTGCGCGGC
>JBBRJB010000253.1:0-4939 GCA_038220085.1 Burkholderiales bacterium | reverse complement strand
TGCTGCAGATGAACGCGCTGGAATTCGAGCAGGAGATCAGCCAGGCGCTCGACAGCAATCCTCTTCTGGAAATGGAGGAGGGGGCGGAGAAGGGTGAAGCGCCAGATGGCCTTGCGACCGACGGGGCCGCGGCGGACGGGGGCGACACGCTCGAATCCACACTGGATGTCGATCCCGCCTCCGAGGGAGCCGAGTTCGCCGAACCGTCGACTGCCGACAGCTTCGACGACCTGTCGCGGGACGACGACCTGTCGACCTACGACGAAGTCGACTCCGGTTTGCAGGCCGACAGCGACTCAGCCGCGATGAACGACTCCGACCTGATCAACGGTATCGCGGCCGAGCGCAGCGAAGCCGCCGGCGACGAGTTCAATGAGCACCTGTCGGATTGGAGTGCGGCCAGCAAATCCACACCCGGGGAAGGCCTGTCGGCACTCGACATGGCCCATGCTCATGGGTCCCTGCGGGAACACCTGCTGCAGCAGCTTGGCAGCACGCGGATCAGCCCGGTTGACCAGTACCTCTGCAGCCTGATCATCGACAGTCTCGATCCGGCCGGATACCTGCGCGAGGATCTGGACGAGCTGGCGGAAATTGCACGACGGCTGCTGGAGGATCACGACGTGGGCAAGGCGGCTATCGGCACTGCCGAACTTAAGATAGCCCTGCGCCGCGTGCAGAGTTTCGATCCTGCCGGCATTGCCGCCCGAACGATCGAGGAGTGCCTGACCCTCCAGCTGCTGGCAGTGCCCGACAACGCCCCGGGAAAGAAAGTGGCTTTGGCCATCGTCAAGTCGCATCTGCAGCTTCTCGCGCACAACGACTTCCGCGGAATAGCCGCCGCGACCGATGCCTCCGAAGCGGAATTGTCTGCCGCCACGCGTCTCATTCGCTCGATGGACCCGAAGCCGGGCCTGAGACACGGCACCGATAGAGTCGTCTTCGCAGTGCCCGAGGTCATCGTAAAGAAGGTCAAGGGACGGTGGAC
The DNA here is from genome assembly GCA_038220085.1 of Burkholderiales bacterium. Classification (GTDB taxonomy): domain Bacteria; phylum Pseudomonadota; class Gammaproteobacteria; order Burkholderiales; family Burkholderiaceae_E; genus Lautropia. The sequence goes on along the minus strand of JBBRJB010000253.1, from coordinate 3,951 downwards.
CGCCGCATTGCATCCGGCCGCCACCCCACGAATCCGGCTCAACGCCCAGTACGCCAACATCGTTTCGCGCAACGAAGACGGGCAGTGTGGCGGCCTGAGCGCACAGCTCCAGGAGGCCAAGTGGCTGATGAGGAGCATCGAGCAGCGTGCCAATACGATCGAAAAGACCGCCGCGGCCATCGTGGCTCGGCAGCAGGCCTTCTTCGACCACGGTGACATCGGGCTGCAGCCACTGAAGCTGGCGGACATCGCCGCCGATGTCGGCATCCACGAATCGACCGTTTCCAGGGTCGTGAACAGCAAGTATCTCCAGTGCCCGGCGGGTCTGATACCGATGCGAAAGTTCTTCACGAGTCACGTCGAGACTTCGGCAGGAGACGCCTGCTCGGCGACCGCGGTGAAAGCCATGATCCGGCAACTGGTGGAGAACGAGGCCGCCGGCGAGCCGCTGTCCGATCACCGTCTGGCCAAGATGCTGGCGCAGCGTGGCATTCTCATAGCGAGGCGCACGGTCACCAAGTACCGTGATGCACTCGGCATCGAGGCTGCCGACCTGCGGCGCCAGTTGAACCAGCCGGCAGACGGCAACGGTCGCGCGGCCGCCGGCAGGCCGGCGGTGGGCAGTCCCGGCGGGGCGAAGGCAGCCGTGAAGCCTCGACTCGCTGCGCCATCGCGGCGTCGCCTGCCAGCCGGCTCGCTCGCTGCTCATGCCTGAGATCAACGTCGCAAGGATGACATATGAGCACTCCCTCCATGGGAAATGATTCCAGATCCCCGGATGACTCCACCGAGCGGCAGTCCCTGGACCACCTCTACGTCCAGGCAATGGATGCCGAGGATGCGCGCTTCAATACCCGCAATGGCGTGTTCTATCCAACCGGCTTCATTCTCCTGGCTCTGTCCGGCGAGCAAGCGGTGACCCGCGCAGTCGCGCTGTTCACAGGAGGCGGGATCGTTGAGAAAGAGATCACGCTGCTGCGACCGGAGCAGATGCGCGAACTCACGGACAAGTCCAGACAAGACGCCGGATTGCTCTCCCAGATCGTCGGGGCCGAACTCAAGCAGATGACGGTGCTGTCTCAACTTGCCGACGACGGCCATCACTTTCTCCTGGTCAAGGATTGCGACGAATGCCGGCGCGTGATGGAGACGATCGGCCTTGGGTCCGGCGTAAGCCGCGGACTGATGTTTCATACGCTCGCGGTGGAGGAACTCCCCGTGGTCAACGAAAAGATTCCGGGGAAAAGCCCGTTCGGTGTCAACGAGGTGGTCCGCAGTCACGCCTCAGATGCCGAGATGAGCGGCAAGGACAAGCCCTGACCTGGGCATATCGCTTGCTAGATCAGTATCGCAACATTCAAAACTCAGGAGAAAACGTCATGATGTATTGGGCCGCAGTATTTCTTGTAATCGGACTGGTTGCCATGTTGCTCGGCGCCGGCGGTATTGCCGGGGTTTCCATGAACATCGCGTGGATCCTGTTTGTTATCGGGATCGTGATGGCGATCATCTTCTTTGTCATGGGTCGCCGTCCTAAGCTTTAGCGTCGGCAATTTCGTACCACTTCGTACGTTCAGGGCGCTGGCGGCAGGACCGTCAGCGCCCTTGTCGCGTCTGGCAGCTTCAGGCATATGGCTTGCTTGACCGACTCATCCCCCGGCTGCCCTTTCCCGGACGGCCTCAACCGAGGATTTCCAATGAACGCTTCATCATTTCCCATTCGCGGGATCTCCGCTGCCTTTCTGGCAGGATCCTTGACGGTTGTCGCCCTCGCAGGCTGCAGCCGTGAAGAACCCGCCAGGCCGACCGTCGCGGCGCCCCCGATTTCAACGACGCCGGCCTCCCCCGGACCTACCTCTACCGCACCTACCTCTACCGCACCCGCTTCCTCTGCACCCGCTTCCTCTGCACCCGCCACGTCCGCCCCGACATCGGCGACGCCGATCGCGACTCGTCCCGAGGGATCCGCAACCACGCCCGGCACACCGGACGGGGCGGCGGCCAGCCTGCCCGCGAATCAGGCCAACCCGGACCGGCCGACTGCGTCGGGTACGGCCAACGATTCGAAGGCAACCGACCCGACAGACGCACTCACCAAGCGGGAAGAAAAAACAGGTATGCCGGAGGCATTGCACGGTAATAATCATTCCAGCCCTGCATTGGACCCCGAGACCAGGAAGCAATAGCGAACGACCGCTCCCTATGTTGGCTCTCTCCAATCGCCGCAGTGCCTGGCGACACCTGGCGCTGAGCGGCGTCGCCGCCGTGCTGCTGGCGGGCTGCGGCAACGACGATCCGTCCGAGCCGTCCGAGCCGGCAGCGCAGGCGCCCGCAGCCGCCCCGGCGCCACCGGCGGTGCCTGCCCCTGCCCCTGCCCCTGCCCCGACGACGCTCAAGAGCGCGACCGACATCGGTCCTCCCCTGACCCCTAACCAGCTGGACTCGGTCGTCGCAGCCAGTACCGCGGCCGGTTTGGCCGGCGCTAGCCGGTGTTCAGTGCAGGTGGTGGAGATCGTCTACGCCACGACCGCGCCGGATGGCACGCCGGCCCAGGCGTCCGGCGCAGTAATGATCCCGTCCGGGCCCGGATGCGAGGGTCCGTATCCGCTAGCCGCCTATTCGCCCGGCACCGACCTCCAGAGGACCCGGTCGATGGCCAACATCGGGGATCCCGAAGTACAACTGGTCGCGGCAATGCTGGCGTCGCAGGGCTTTGTGGTTGCCGCCACCGACTACCTCGGCTACGGCAAGTCCGACCTTCCCTATCACCCCTATCTGCACGCCGCCAGCGAGGCAACGGCCTCCCTGGATGCGCTGCGGGCGGCTCGGGAACTCGGTACCCAGCGGGGTGTCGGCCTGAACGCAAAGGTGTTTGTCACCGGATACTCGCAGGGCGGCCACGCGTCGATGGCGACGCAGAAGGCGATCGAGACGGGCACCGTCCCAGAATTTGCCCTGGCAGGTGCCGGGCACATGTCGGGTCCTTACAACCTGAGCAGTTCGGTCAACGCCGCTCTCGGTGACCTGCCGCTGGGCGACCTCGGGTCGACTTTCTATATACCCTTCACCGTCACGTCGCTGCAGAAGGTCTACAAGAATCTTTATACGACCCCAGGGGACTTCTTCCAGACGCCGTACGATGCGGCGATCGAAGGGATCTTCCCGTCGCCATCCGGCGTGTCCGTATCGGACCTGATCGCACAGGACAAATTGCCGATCCTGCTGAGCAGCCTGGTCACCGAAGGATTCATCGCAGCCGCGCTGAACCCGGCATCGGCGCTGCACCGGGCGTTCGTGGCCAACTCACCGACCGACTTCGCACCCAAGGCAAGAACCCTGCTGTGTGGGGGTTCCAAGGATCCGGTCGTGCGATATCAGAACACCCGGGACGCGGTGGCCGCGTTCCAGGCGGCGGGGTCGACCGCGGTCACGAGCTTCGACGTCGAGAACGAGCCGAGCTACGCGAACCTGCTGCGTGACGACCTGGTCCCGGTCGGGGTGAATGGCGGCTATCACGCATCCCGGGTACCGCCCCTGTGCCTGCTGCAGGTCCGGAATCTCTTCCTGACGCTGCGATAAGGCCCGCCTCAGCGGTCGTCGCCGCCGGTGTTTTCCGAGCGGCGCGTCGGGGAAGTTGCCGGTGCCCGGGCCCGCTGACGCGCCAGTCCTGCCTGGTCAGTGTCCTTGCGCCCGCTGCGCTCATCGTCGTATCCCTGCTTGCCCACCTCGCGGACTTCATCGCCCTCCGTGGGAAGAGGCCCGGGCTGGGGCTGGTCTTCAGGCGGGAGCGCTTCGGAAGGCTCGGAATGTGGGCGCTTCGATGCAGTCATTGACGATCCAACGAAAAGGGGTTGACCAACCACTTTACCAGTCCATCCAGCAGCGTCGCGGCAATCATGGCCTCGGAAAATGGGCTTCCCGCCTCTTCGGGAGCCGCGAAACGCTCTTGAG
>JBBRJB010000252.1:0-5029 GCA_038220085.1 Burkholderiales bacterium | reverse complement strand
GGGTGGATTATGGTGCAAATCGGCACCCCGCATCAAACCGCGCCCCTTTCGCCGCACTCGGGATGTGGTGCAATCCCGCCATGCGACTTGCCGATTTCGACTACCAGTTGCCCGCCGAACTGATTGCCCAGCACCCGGCACCGGAACGCAGCGGATCCCGGCTGCTGACGGTGGACGGGCCCTCGCTGGCGGACCTGGCCTTCACCGCCCTCCCGGAACTGATGCAGCCCGCGGACCTGCTGGTCTTCAACGATACCAAGGTGATCAAGGCCCGGCTGCTCGGCCGCAAGGACAGCGGCGGACAGGTGGAAGCGATGGTGGAACGGATCGTCGGCGAGCGCGAGGCGCAGGCGCTGATCCGGGCCAGCCACGCACCCAGGGAAGGCAGCCGCCTGCATTTCGGGGACTGCCAGGCCACGGTGGTCGGCCGCATCGGCCCGGCGCGCGAGGGCCTGCTGCCGCTTTACCTCCTGGCCTTCACCGAACCGGTGGCGGCGCTGCTCGATCGCATCGGCAGGCTGCCCCTGCCGCCCTACATCGGGCACGCCGGTGACGCCGACGACGAGTCCCGTTACCAGACGATCTACGCCAGCCGGCCTGGCGCGGTGGCCGCCCCCACTGCCGGGCTGCACTTCGACGCGGGGATCCTGGAGCGGCTGCGCGAGCGGGGTGTCGCCACGGCGATGCTGACCCTGCATGTCGGCGCCGGCACCTTCCTGCCGGTCCGGACCGAGAACCTCGCGGAGCACCGGATGCACAGCGAACGTTTCGAGATCCCGGTCGAGACGGCGCGCCTGCTGGCGCAGACCCGAAGCCGGGGTGGCCGGATCGTCGCTGTCGGAACCACCAGCCTGCGCGCGCTCGAGGCCAGCGGCGGACGGGCCGGTAGCGCCGAGACCGACCTCTTCATCACGCCCGGTTTCCGGTTTTCGATGGTCGACGCGCTGGTGACCAACTTCCACCTGCCCAAGTCGACCCTCCTGATGCTGGTCAGCGCCTTTGCCGGAGTTGATACCATCCGCCTCGCCTATTCCCACGCGATTGCCAAGCGTTACCGGTTCTTCAGCTACGGCGACGCGATGCTGCTACAGCGTCGGGAGGCCAATTGAAGCGGCGCCGCCTTCCTGCCGGAGAACCCCTTTGCTGACGTTCGAACTCCTCGCCACCGACGGCGCCGCCCGCACCGGCACGCTCACACTGAACCACGGCACCGTCCAGACCCCGGTCTTCATGCCAGTGGGCACCTATGGCGCAGTCAAGGGCATGTCGCCCCGGGATCTCGATGGCGTCGGCGCGCAGATCATCCTGGGCAACACCTTCCACCTCTGGCTGCGCCCCGGCGTGGATGTGCTGGACAAGTTCGGCGGCTTGCACCGCTTCAACGGCTGGTCGCGGCCGATCCTCACCGACTCGGGCGGTTTCCAGGTCTGGAGCCTGGGCGCGTTGCGCAAGATCAGCGAAGAAGGGGTGCGGTTCGCCTCGCCGATCAACGGCGACAAGCTGCTCCTGACGCCGGAGGTGTCGATGCAGGTCCAGCGCTCGCTGAACTCCGACATTGCCATGGTGTTCGACGAATGCACGCCCTACGAGATCGACGGGCGGGCAGCGACCCAGGCGGAGGCGGCGGAATCGATGCGTCTTTCCCTGCGCTGGGCACGCCGCAGCCGGACCGAATTCGATCGCCTGGAGAACCCCAACGCGCTGTTCGGCATCGTCCAGGGCGGCATGTACGAAAGCCTGCGCGACGAGTCGCTGGCCGGACTGATGGACGTCGGCTTTGAGGGGCTGGCCATCGGCGGGCTTTCCGTGGGCGAACCCAAGGAGGACATGATGCGGATCCTTGCGCACTGCGGCAGCCGCCTGCCGGCCGCGAAGCCGCGCTACCTGATGGGCGTCGGCACCCCGGAGGACCTGGTCGCCGGCATCGGCATGGGCATCGACATGTTCGACTGCGTGATGCCCACGCGCAACGCCCGCAACGGCTGGCTGTTCACCCGTCAGGGTGACCTGAAGATCCGCAACGCCCGTTACCGCGACGACGATCGCGCAGTCGACCTGCGATGCGGCTGCGAGGCTTGCCGGCTCTTCAGCCGCGCCTACCTGCACCACCTGCAGCGGGTCAACGAGATGCTCGGCGCCCATCTGGCCACGGTCCACAACCTGTATTTCTACCTCTCGCTGATGCAGGAAGCACGCGAAGCGATCGCTGCCGGTCGCTTCGGGGAGTTCGAGAGAACGTTCGCGAGCGCACGAGCGACGGGCATCGACTGAGGGGGCCCGTCGGAGTATGGGAAGGGGTCGCGTTCCCATGCTCCGCCAGGCTCCTAATCGGCCCACGGTTCGATTCCGGCGCCACGTCGCTATAATCCGCAGCGATCCACCCATCATCGGCGCGATCGACCCGTCCGCCCGACCATCCAACGAGGAAACAACGTGTTTATTTCCAATGCATACGCCCAGGGCGCCGGCGGCGCAGAAGGCCAGTTGCTCGGTTTCCTGCCGATCATCCTGATGTTCGTCGTCTTGTATTTCCTGATGATCCGTCCGCAGATGAAGCGCGCCAAGGAGCACAAGACGATGCTGGGCGCCCTTCAGAAGGGCGATGAAGTGATCACCGCCGGCGGCATGGTCGGCAAGGTCAATCGGGTCGGCGACGGCTACGTCACCGTCGAGGTGGCCTCGCAGGGCGACAAGCCGATCGAGATGCAGTTCCAGAAGGCATCCGTCCAGACCCTGCTGCCCAAGGGCACCATCAAGGCCATCTAGATTCCCCCCGGGTCACCAAGACTTCCGGATCACGGCCCGTCCCGGCTCGCGCCGGGCAGCCAGGCTCGATCAAGGTACCAAGAGTGAACCGATACCCTCTCTGGCGATACGCGCTGATGGCGATCGCCCTGCTATTCGGGCTGACCTACACGCTGCCGAATTTCTTCGGCGAGTCGCCGGCGGTGCAGGTGTCGAGCCTGAAGGCGACGGTCAAAATCGACGACCAGACCCAGCAGCAGGTGCTCGACGCGCTCAAGAGCGCCGGCATCAACCACAACGGGATCCTGCGCGACGTCAATTCGATCAAGGTGCGGTTCGCCACGCCCGATCTGCAACTGCGCGCGCGGGACGTGCTCGAGAAATCGCTCAACAGCGACCCCGCCGATCCGGTCTACATCACCGCCTTGAACCTGCTCAGCAGTTCGCCGCAGTGGCTGACGCGGCTGCACGCACTGCCCATGTATCTCGGGCTCGACCTGCGCGGCGGCGTGCATTTCCTGATGCAGGTCGACACGGCCGAGGCGCTCAGCAAGCGCATCGAGACCACCGCCAGCGACCTGCGCGGGCTGCTGCGGGACAGGAACGTCCGCCATGCGGGAATCCAGCGCAGCGGCAACAGCGTCGAGGTCCGGTTCCGTGACGAAGAGACGCGCGAGCGGGCCCGCAGCATCCTGCGCGAGAACCAGCCCGACCTGACGGTGACGCCGCAAGGCACCGGCAGCGACCTCAAGCTGGTGGCGACCCTGACCGAAACCGCGATTCGAGCGTTCCTGGATTCCTCGCTGCAGCAGAACATCACCACTTTGAGCAACCGGATCAACGAACTCGGCGTGGCCGAACCGGTCATCCAGCGCCAGGGTGCGGACCGCATCGTCGTGCAGCTGCCCGGCGTCCAGGACACCGCGCGCGCCAAGGACATCCTGGGACGCACGGCCACGCTGGAGGCCCGCCTGGTGGATCTGTCCACCGAGGCGCAGCAGGCGGTCCTGGACCAGGGCGCGGTTCCCTTCGGCAGCGAACTGTTCCGCCAGGGACGCGGCGCGCCGGTCGTCCTCAAGAAGGAAGCGATCTTCACCGGCCAGCAGCTCACCGGCGCCTCGGCCACCTTCGACGAGAACAACCAGTCGGCCGTGGCGGTCAACCTGAACGACGCCGGCGGCCGTTCCCTTCGCGAGGTCTCCCGCGCCAACATCAGGAAGCCGATGGCGGTGGTGCTGTTCGAAAAGGGCAAGGGCGAGGTGCTGACCGTGGCCACCATCCAGTCGGAGCTGGGGTCGCGCTTCCAGATAACCGGCATGGGCACCGCGCAGAACGCCAACGACACCGCCCTGCTGCTGCGCGCCGGCGCGCTGGCCGCGCCGATGGCGATCATCGAGGAGCGCACCATCGGCCCGAGCCTCGGCGCGGAGAACATCGAGAAGGGCTTTCATTCGGTCGCGTGGGGATTCCTCGCGATCGCCGCCTTCATGACCAGCTACTACCTGCTGTTCGGCCTGTTCTCCACGCTGGCACTGGCCTTCAACCTGATGCTGCTGATCGCACTCCTGTCGCTGCTGCAGGCCACGTTGACGCTGCCCGGCATGGCCGCAATCGCGCTGACGCTGGGCATGGCAATCGACGCCAACGTGCTGATCAACGAGCGGATCCGGGAAGAACTGCGTGCGGGCGTGACCCCCCAGACGGCGATCAACCTGGGTTATGACCGGGCGTGGGCAACCATCCTGGACTCCAACGTCACCACCCTGATTGCCGGCGTGGCCTTGCTCGCCTTCGGTTCCGGGCCGGTGAAAGGATTCGCGGTGGTTCACGTGCTGGGCATCCTGACCTCGATGTTCTCGGCGGTGTTCTTCTCGCGCGGACTGGTGAATCTCTGGTACGGCGGCAAGAAGAAGCTGTCCAGGCTCTCAATCGGACAGATCTGGAAGCCGAGCGGCTCCACGGGAACCTAGACATGGAATTCTTCCGGATCCGGGGCGACATCCCCTTCATGCGGCACGCGCTGGTGTTCAACGCCATTTCGGCGCTGACCTTCGTACTCGCGGTGGCCTTCCTGGGCTTTCGCGGGCTCAACCTCTCGGTGGAGTTCACCGGCGGCACAGTAATGGAAGTGGCCTTCAACCAGTCCGCCGACCTGGAGAAATCCCGCCAGGCGATCGAGAAACTCGGGTTCAGTGACGCCCAGGTCCAGAATTTCGGCACCTCGCGGGACGTGCTGATCCGGCTGCCGCTGCGCGAGGGCGTCACCACCGACCAGCAGGCCACG
>JBBRJB010000251.1:0-5043 GCA_038220085.1 Burkholderiales bacterium | reverse complement strand
TGATCGACTCGCTGGTGCCGGTCGGACATCCGTCGACGCCGGGATACTCCGATCCCGCCTATCCGATCGAAGGCAGGTCGCCACGCACGCAATGACGCCCGCAGGCGCTCGCGGCGGACTCGCCCGGCGGCGGCGCAGGTTCTGCCTGCCGGCCGCACTTTACGGGCTGGCGCTGTCTCTCGGCGGCGTCCCCGGCATCGCGCAGGCACAGACCTTGGGCGAGGCGGTGGCCACTGCGCTCAAGTCCAATCCGAAGGTCCTTGGCGCCCGCACCGCTGCGCAGGCGGTCAGTTACGACATCACCGGCGCAAAGAGCCAGATGAACGCCCGCTTCGGCCTGATCGTCGAGCCGGCCTACGGCTACATCCGCGGTGCCGGCACCGCCGGCCGCGGCGACCTCGGCGTGCAGGCCCTGAAGCCGATCTACGACTCGGGCCGAACCGATAACGAAGTTGCGCGCCAGCGCGCCCGCCTCGCCGGCGCCAACCAGGAACTCGAACTCGCGCGGGCGGACATCGCCCTCAAGGTGGCCGACACGTACGTGGAGCTGGTCAAGCAGCAGCGGCTGGCGGAACTGGCGGAGGACTACGTCGCCGCGATCGCCGCCCTCAACGGGCGGGTCGAACAGATCGTCAAGCTGGACCGGGGCCGCGGCTACGACCTGCTGCAGACCCAGTCCCGCCTGCAACAGGCGCGGCTCATCAGCGCGTCCCGCCAGGGCAGCGTGCTGGAATCGCAGGCCGCCCTGGCGCAGCTGGTCGGCCGGCCCATAGCGCAGACGACGGAGCCGCCTTTGCCCGTCCCCCTGCCGCAGACCCTTGAGCAGGCCCTGGCGGTCCTGGATCTGCATCCCACTGTCCTGGCGGGGCTGGCGGAAATCGAGGCTGCACGGCGCGCCGCTGCCGTCGCGCGGGCCTGGGACAAGCCGGCGATCAGCGTTCGCGGCCGCGTCAACAGCCCGGAATTTCCGATCGGGGAGCGCCAGTGGTTCGGCGGCTACGATGTCGGCATCGTCACGGACTGGAATCCGTTCGACGGTGGCGCCGGTGCCGCCCGGGCGGCGGCGGCCAATGCGCAAGTGCTCGCCGTCGAGGATGCGGCAGCGGCGGCGCGGCTTGAACTGGCGGGAGAGGTCGTGAAGCACTGGACGCAGATGCGCAGCCGCGCGGCGCGTACCGGCTCGCTCGATGACCTGGTCGAGGGCGCGCGCAAGGTCCGCGCTGCCTACTGGGAGCAGTTCCAGATCGGCAGGCGCAGTATCCTCGACCTGCTCAACGCCGAAAACGAGACTTACCAGTCGCGGCTGTCGGCGATTACCGAGCGCATCGAACTGCTCCAGGTGCGCTACCGGCTGGTGGGCTCGCTCGCGCGCCTGACCGACTACCTCGGCATCGAGCCCGCGCTGCCGGTGGCGGAGCCCGATCAGGAGACCACGGGTGCCGCCGGGGCCGACCTGCCGGTACTGCGATAGCCTCCCGCAAGAGATGGGACAATAGCGGGTTCGGACCCCACCATGCAATGGATTCAGTCGTAAGCCCCGCCAAGCCGGTTCCCCCGCCAGCGCCGCAGGACGGCGCCGTGGCCGCACCGGCTGCCGCGCCTGCCGTTGCCGCAAGCCAGGCCGCCCCCCAGGCGCCCCTGCCGGACCCGCTGTTGACCGCGCTCAGCCAACTGCTGGGCATTTTCGGCACCTTCAAGAGCGAGGAGGCTCTCGCTGCCGGCATTCCCCATGAGCGCCCCCTCCAGCCGGCCAGCTTCTCCCGCATCGCCGAGGCCAACGGCTGCAAGGTCAGGATCCAGCCACGGCCCATCGGGCAGATCTCCGACCTGCTGCTGCCGGTGATCCTGCTGCTCGACCGGCAGCAGGCCTGCCTGCTGCTGGCCCGCAAGGCTGACGGCCGCGCAGTGGTGCTGCCTTGCGAGCCCGGGGCCGTTGAAGTCGAACTCGCACTCGACGACCTCGCCAGCCGCTACGTCGGCACCTGCATCCTGATCCGTCCGGTCGTCCACGTCGAGGATCGCGGCATCGTCGAGGCCCGCGACACCAGCAAGGACTGGTTCTGGGGAACGATCTGGCGCTACAAGGGCTACTACCTGCAGGCCGCGACCGCGGCGCTGCTGGTCAACGTCCTCGCGCTGGCGGTCACCTTCTTCACGATGAACGTCTATGACCGCGTCATCTCGAACCAGGCCTACGTCACCTTGTGGACTCTGGCCGCGGGGGTGATGGTCGCGATGGTCTTCGAGTACCTGTCGCGCAACCTGCGCAGCTGGCTGCTCGACAACGCCGGCAAGAAAGCGGACCTGCTGCTCGGCTCCACCTTGTTCCGCCAGGCGATGGCGTCGCGACTGGAACACCGCCCGCAATCGGCCGGCGCCTACGCCAACACCCTGCGCGAATTCGAGATGGTGCGTGACTTCGCCACCTCCGCGACCCTGGCTACCATCAGCGACCTGCCGTTCATCCTGCTGTTCGTCTGGGTGATCCACATGATCGCCGGACCGCTCTTCTGGGTGCCGTTGGCGGCGGTACCGGTCCTGATGCTGGTCGGCGGGCTCGCCCAGTTCCCCCTGTCGCGCTACGTGAACGAGAACCTGCGCGAGGGCTCGATCAAGCACGGCATCCTCGTGGAAGCGCTCGAAAGCGCTGAAACGATCAAGGCGCTGCGCGTTGAAAGCCAGATGCAGGCAAAGTACGAGCGCGCAGCCGCGCTGACATCGCGTACCGCGATGAAGAGCCGCACCATCACCGCGCTGGTTAGCAACTTCACCAACTTCATGCAGTCGATGGGCACCGTGGTGATCGTCGTCTGGGGTGTCTACCTGATCGGCGACGGCAAGCTCACAATGGGCGCCCTGATCGGCGCCGTGCTGCTCTCGAGCCGGGCGATCGCGCCGGCCGCCTCGATCACCGCACTGGCGGTGCGCTACCAGCAGGCGCGGATGGCGCTGCGTTCGCTGAACCGGGTCATGGCCACACCCACCGATCGCGATCAGAAGCGAAGCTACCTGCACAAGCCGACGGCGGCCGGTGCACTGACCGCGGACGGCGTCTCCTACCGCTACGGGCCGCAGGCCGGCGACTCGCTCAGCGCAATCTCGCTGACGATCGCCGCCGGTGAAAGGCTGGCAGTGCTCGGACGGATCGGCAGCGGCAAGTCGACGCTGTTGAAGGTGCTCGCAGGCCTTTTCGGTGTGACCCAGGGCAATGTCAGACTCGACGGCGTCGACCTGCAGCAGATCGAACCGGCCGACGTCAGGCGCCATGTGCTTTATGTGGGCCAGGAGGCGCGGCTGCTGTTCGGCTCGCTGCGCGAGAACCTCAAGGCTGGCAGCCCGCACATCGACGACGAGTCGATGATCCGCGTGGCCGATGCCTTCGGCGTGCACCAGTTCGCGAGCGCGCATCCTCATGGCTACGACATGCCGATCGGCGAGCGCGGTGAAGGACTCTCCGGAGGCCAGCGCCAGGCCGTCGCCCTCGCGCGCGCGGTGTTGAGCAACCCCACGGTCATGCTGCTCGACGAGCCCACCAGCGCGATGGACAACGCCAGCGAGGCCATGGCCATGGGCGCCTTGTCCCGGCTCTGCGCCGGCAGGACGATGGTGTACGTGACGCACAAGCTCCAGCTCCTGGAGTACGTGACCCGGGTGGTGATCCTGGATGCGGGGGTGCGGGTCGCGGACGGGCCCAAGGAGGCGGTGATCCAGGCGCTCAAGGAAGGCAAGATCCAGGGGGCACGACGTGGCTGATCAGGCAGGCGCCGGCGGAACCGGTCTCGTCGCCGCCGGCGCCCCGGCCGGGGTCGCTGTCCGCAACCGCTCGGCCTTTGCCGAACCGGCCTATCGCGGCAGCGGCACCGACTTCGACTTCATGCGCGACATGCAGCAGGCGATGGTCAACGATCGCCAGGGTGGCACGCTGCTCCTGCTGCTGCTGATGATCGGCCTTCTCATATCGGCCGCGGTCTGGGCCAACTACAGCCGGCTCGAGGAGATCACGCGCGGGGACGCCCGCATCATCGCCTCCAGCCGTGAGCAGGTGATCCAGTCGCTGGAGGGCGGCATCCTCCAGGAAATGATGGTCCACGAGGGCGATGTGGTCACGGCCGGCCAGGCACTGCTGCGCATCGATGAAACCAAGGCCCGGTCGTCCTACCAGGAAGGCTACAGCAAGGCGATCGGCCTGAAGGCGGCGGCGGCGCGCCTGCGGGCGGAATCGCGCAGCACCCCCTTGGCGTTTGCGCCGGAGGTGCTATCCGACAAGGAAATCGTGAAGAATGAGACCGACACCTACAATGCGCGCAAATTCGCGCTCGACCAGGCGGTCGCCACGGCCAACTCCAGCCGGGCGCTGATCGCCCGCGAGATCGCGATCACCGCACCCATGGTCGACAAGGGACTGGTCGCGGAGACGGAACTGCTGCGCCTTAAGCGGCAGTTCAACGACCTTCAGGCCCAAAGCCAGGAGCGGGTCAACAAGTACCGCGTCGACGCCGCCAACGAACTGAGCAAGATCGAATCCGAACTCGCCCAGACCGAGGAGGTCCTCACGGCGAGGCAGGACCTGGTCAAGCGCACCGTCGTGAACGCACCGGTGCGGGGTACGGTCAAGAATATCCGGATGAACACCCGCGGCGGCGTGATCCAACCGGGCGAGAGCATCATGGAAATCGTGCCGCTCGAAGACAAGCTGCTGGTGGAGGCGAAGATCCGACCGCACGACGTGGCATTCCTGCGACCCGGCCTGCCCGCCACTGTCAAGATCACCGCCTACGATTACTCGATCTACGGCGGGCTGGACGGTCATGTGGAACTGATCAGCCCTGACACCCTGCGCGAGGAGAAACGCGCGGAGGAGGAAAGTTATTATCGCGTGCTGGTGCGAACCACCAACTCGGTCCTGACCGCCGGCGGCAAGGAACTGCCTATCATCCCCGGCATGACCGCCTCGGTGGAAATCCGCACCGGCGAGAAGTCCGTCATGGACTACGTGCTCAAGCCGGTCCTCAAGGTTCGCGAGGCACTGCGCGAGCGCTAACC
>JBBRJB010000250.1:0-5049 GCA_038220085.1 Burkholderiales bacterium | reverse complement strand
ACCACGTCGTTGGGCATGAACTTGCCCTCCAGCATGAGGCGGGAGATCGGATTCTCCAGGTTCTGCTGGATCGCCCGCTTGAGCGGCCGGGCCCCGTAGACGGGATCGAAGCCGGTCTTGGCGAGTTCGTCCAGCGCCTCGTCCGACACGGTCAGCACGAGATCACGATCGGCCAGCCGCTGCTCCAGGAACTTGAGCTGGATAGCGGCGATCGACCGGATGTTGGCGGCATCCAGGGCATGGAAGACGACGATCTCGTCGATGCGGTTGATGAACTCCGGCCGGAACGACTTGCGCACCTCCGCCAGCACCGTCTCCTTGATCAGGTCCTCGTCGTTCAGCACCGGATCGGCCGACAGCCGCTGGATCTCATGCGAGCCGATATTGCTGGTCATCACGATCACGGTGTTCTTGAAGTCCACGGTGCGGCCCTGGCCGTCCGTCATCCGTCCGTCGTCCAGCACCTGCAACAGCACGTTGAACACGTCCGGATGCGCCTTCTCCACTTCGTCCAGCAGGATCACGCTGTACGGCTTGCGACGCACCGCCTCGGTGAGGTAGCCGCCCTCCTCGTAGCCGACGTATCCCGGCGGTGCGCCGATCAGCCGGGCGACCGAATGCTTCTCCATGAACTCGCTCATGTCGATCCGGATCATGTGATCCGGCGAGTCGAACAGGAAGGCAGCCAGGGCCTTGCAGAGTTCGGTCTTGCCCACGCCGGTGGGGCCAAGGAACAGGAACGAGCCGTAGGGACGGTTCGGATCGGCCAGTCCGGCGCGGGAGCGACGGATGGCGTCGGAGACCAGGCGCACAGCCTCGTCCTGGCCCACCACCCGCTCATGGAGCTTGCCTTCCATTGCCAGCAGCTTGTCGCGCTCGCCCTGCATCATCCGCGACACCGGGATGCCGGTGGCGCGGGAGACAACTTCGGCGATTTCCTCGGCGCCCACCTGGGTGCGCAGCAGCCGCGGGCGGCCGCTCTCCTTGGGTCCGCTGGTCTCCGCGGCACTGGCGTCGTTGAGCCGGCCCTCCAGTTCCGGCAACTTGCCGTACTGTATTTCCGCCAGCTTTTCATACTCGCCCTTTCGCTGCAGATCCACCATCTGCGCCCGGAACTTGTCGATCTCCGCCTTGATCTGGGCACTGCCCTGCACGGCGGACTTCTCCGCGCGCAACTCCTCTTCGAAGTCGGCGTACTCTTTCTGCAGTCGCAGGATCTCCTGCTCGATCAGGTCCAGGCGCTTGCGTGAGGACTCGTCCTTTTCCTTCTTGACCGCTTCGCGTTCGATCTTGAGCTGGATCAGGCGCCGGTCGAGGCGGTCCATCACCTCCGGCTTGGAATCGATCTCCATCTTGATGCGGGCGGCAGCCTCGTCGATCAGGTCGATCGCCTTGTCCGGAAGGAAGCGGTCGGTGATGTAGCGATGCGACAACTCCGCTGCGGCGACGATGGCCGGGTCGGTGATCTCCACGCCATGGTGCAGTTCGTAGCGTTCCTGCAGCCCGCGCAGGATGGCGATGGTGGATTCCACGCTCGGCTCGTCGACCAGGACCTTCTGGAAGCGGCGCTCGAGCGCCGCGTCGTTCTCGATGTACTTGCGCTACTCGTCCAGGGTGGTGGCGCCGACGCAATGCAGTTCGCCGCGCGCGAGGGCCGGCTTGAGCATGTTGCCGGCGTCCATCGCGCCTTCCGCCCGGCCGGCGCCGACCATGGTGTGCATCTCATCGATGAAGACGATGGTCCGGCCTTCGTCCGCCGCGAGGTCCTTGAGGACCGCCTTGAGCCGCTCCTCGAATTCGCCCCGGTACTTGGCACCGGCCAGCAGCGAGGCCATGTCGAGCGAGAGCACCCGCTTGTCCTTCAGGGTCTCGGGCACCTCGCCGTTGACGATGCGCTGCGCCAGCCCCTCGACGATCGCCGTCTTGCCGACGCCCGGCTCGCCGATCAGGACCGGATTGTTCTTGGTCCGGCGCTGGAGGATCTGGATCGTGCGGCGGATCTCGTCGTCGCGGCCGATGACCGGATCGAGCTTCTGCTGACGCGCCAGCTCGGTGACGTCGATGGTGTATTTCTTGAGGGCCTCGCGCTGGCCTTCGGCCTCGGGCGACTCCACTGTCTGCCCGCCCCTGACTGCGTCGATCGTGGTCTCGAGCGACTTGCGGTTCAACCCGGCCTCGCGCACCAGTTGACCTGCCTCGCCGGCGCGCTTGCCGTCATCTTCCGTCAGCGCCAGGAGGAACATTTCCGAGGCGATGAACTGGTCGCCACGGCGGGTTGCCTCCTTTTCCGACAGGTTGAGCAGGTTGACCAGTTCGCGACCGACCTGGACCTCGCCACCGGTACCGCTGACCTGAGCAAGGCGCTTGATCGCTGCATCGGTCGCGCTCTTGAGCGCCGATATCCGCACCCCCGCACGCTCGAGCAGGGCACGTCCCGACCCGTCCGCCTGGTTGACTATCGCAGCCAGCAGGTGAAGGGGATCGATGTACTGGTTGTCGTGGGTCAACGCCAGGCTCTGGGCGTCCGCCAGGGCCTGCTGAAACTGGGTGGTGAGCTTGTCGATTCGCATGACGAGTCCTGTTGATCCTGTTGTTATCCGCTGCAACGCAGGTGGGCCCGGTCACCGGTCAATTCAAGCGCCCGGGCCGGCAAAGCCTCCCCTCAGAGGGTACGCTGCGAAGTCGCAACCGGGCAACATCAACTACCATCCGCCCGGATGAACGATGCCGCCAGCATTCCCTGGGCTCAGACCGTCCGCTCCTTTGCCGATGCGGTGTCGGCGGTCTGGCAATCGATCCCCGGCGAGCTGTGGATCCTGTTGTACGTCAGCTGGGTCCTGGGCTCCGTGGTTTTCGTCGTCATGCAGCGGCGCCGCCCGACGGCCACCCTGGCCTGGATCGTCGCCTTCATCGGCCTGCCGCTGCTGGGTGCGCCGGTCTACTTCTTCTTCGGTCCGCGCAAGCTGCGACGCCGAAAACTCCGGCACGAGCTGGCCAGGCAGGTTGCCTCGCGGATGGCTCCTTCCCAGGCGGACCCGCTTCCGGCCACGCTGGCCTCCCGGCACTGGCTGAGCTCGCTGGCCCGGTTGGCGACCGTCCATGGCGATGCACCGCCGAAACAGAACCGGTCGGTGACGATCTTCACCGAGGGCGATCCGACCTATGCGGCGATAGAGTCGGCGATGCGCGGGGCACAGCAGCAGATTCACCTCGAGTACTACATCTTCGAACCCGACGCCGTCGGGACCCGGTGGCGAGATCTGCTCGCGCAGAAAGCGCGCGATGGCATCGCGGTGCGCCTGCTGGTCGACGCATTGGGCTCCAAGAACTGCAAGCCCCCGTTCTGGCAGCCACTGATCGAAGCCGGCGGCGAGGTCCGGCTGTTCAATCCGCCCAAGCTGCTCAAGCTGAGTGCCAGCCTGCTCAATTTCAGGACCCACCGCAAGATTGCGGTCATCGACGGCACCCTGGCGTTTACCGGCGGCATCAATGTCACCGAGGGGTGCTCGGGCGCGTCGGGCAGTCCCGGCAAGGCCTGGCGCGATACGCATATGGCGCTCGACGGTCCGGCCGCGCTCGACCTGCAGTTGATCTTCCTGGAGGACTGGCTCTTTGCCGGCACCGGCAACGCCAGGCACCAACGCCTGGACCGGTTGCTGATGGATACGCCTGGCGACATCGACAAGTGGTTCGCACCCCGGCGCGCGGATCCCGAAGCGCCGCCTCCCGCCGGGCCGTGGGTCCAGATCATCGCATCCGGCCCGGACCAGTCGATTCCCGCCATCCACCGGTTCTTCTTCACGGCCATCTCCTCCGCCCGGCGCCGGATCTGGATCACGACGCCCTACTTCGTGCCGGACGAGCCGATGATGACCGCGCTGACGACCGCCCGGGGGCGCGGCGTCGACGTCCGGATCCTGCTGCCGACCCGGGGCGACTCCTGGATCGTCTCCGCGGCGGCTGCCACCTTCGCCGAGGAGGTGATGCGCGAGGGGGTCGAAGTGTGGGAGTACACCCCGCGGATGATCCATGCGAAGACGATAGTCATCGATGATGAACTGGGCATCGTCGGCACCGCCAACATGGACAATCGCAGCTTCCGCCTCAACTTCGAGGTCATCGCAGCCATCTATGATGGGGCGGTCAACGCAGAACTGGCGGCGGTATTCGAATCGGACCTGGACGGTGCCGAGCGGATGTACCTGGACGATGGTCGGGAGCCCTTCGTCCGGCGATTTGTGAAGAGTGCAGCCCGGCTGGCGGCGCCTTTGCTCTGAGGCGGGCGCGCCCGGTCGCCGACGCCGGTCAGCCGTTGATCAGCAGGATGGCGCCGCCCACCACCAGCACGATGCCGAACATTTCCGCCTTCGACGTGCGCTGCGAAAAAAGCCGGCGGGATACCGCCTGGGCGAAGAGGATTTCCACCAGGGCAAGCGTGCGCACGTGGGCGGTGGTGGCGATCGCGAAGGCGAGGAACCACATCTGCGAGGCGAACGCGCCCATGAAGCCGGCCGTGATCGATGGACGCCAGGCACGAAGCATCGCGATCAGCACCTGGCGGTCCCGCGCCAACTGCCAGGCGGTAAGAAGCACGGTCTGGAGCAGCAGGCCGCAGACCAGGGTCACAGTGGCGTCGACCACGAAGGAACCGCTGGCACCGGCGCCGGTGCCCAGCGTCATGATTGCGCCCTTGAATCCGACGGCGGAGCAGGCGAACAGGCTGCCTGCGCCCAGTCCCATGGCGACCGGCCGCCACGCCGCACCCTCCTCCGCACCCTCCGCCGCGGACGGCGAGCCGGAACCCGGCGGCAGGCCGCGCGGCCATGACATCAGGAAGACGCCGGCGGTGGCGACGACAATGGCGATCACGGCCGCCGGCGTGAGCGTTTCTGACAGGAAGATCAGGCCGAACAAGGCCACCTGGATCGCCTCGGTCTTCACATACGCCGTCGCGACGACGAAACTGCGCCGGCGCATGGCGGCGAGCATCAGTGCGGTCGCGGCGATCTGGCTCAGCCCGCCGAGCGCCACCCAGGCCGCAAAGCCGGC
>JBBRJB010000249.1:0-5055 GCA_038220085.1 Burkholderiales bacterium | reverse complement strand
ACGACCAGATATCCGTGGTCCCGGTAGAAAGCGACGTGACCTTCGTTGATCATCTTGCCGTTCCAGGAGCCAGTGTTCGCGTTAACATGAGTCGCAGAACTTAGTCTGGGGCGGCATCGATGTCAAGGAGCGTTGCACCATCCGGGCGGATCCGGCTCGCCGATGTCGCGCGTGCGGCCGGTGTCTCGGCCATGACCGTTTCGCGGGCGCTGCATGAACCGCAAAGGCTTCGTCCCCAGACCCTCAGAACCACGCTCGAGAAGATTCGCGAACTGGGTTACCTGCCCAACGAGAGTGCCCGTTCGCTCGCCTCGAATCGCAGCCGGATCGTGGCCGCGATCGTGCCCACCCTGTCCCATTCCGTCTATGCCGGCACCCTGCAGGGCCTTTCCGACGGGCTGCGCGGATCCGGCTTCGAACTGATGCTGGGCGACAGCGGCTACAGCGCGCGCAAGGAGCGCTCGCTGATCGGCGCCTTCATCGCACGCGGCGCCGATGCGCTGGTGCTCACCGGTGTCGAACACGATCTCGAATCCCGAGCCCTGCTGAAGGCTCATGAGCTGCCGGTGGCCGAAATCTGGGACCTGGGCCGGGAGCCGATCGGCGTCTTGGTCGGATTCTCCAATCGCGCCGCCGGCCTGGCCGCGGGCAGGCTGCTGGCGTCGATCGGGCGCAGGCGCTGGGGTTTCATGGGCAGCCTGCCGGCGCAGGAACACCGGTCGCGCAAGCGCATGGAGGGGTTCCAGCAGGCCGCGCGGGAGGCGGGCGTGGCCAGGCCGGCGAATGCCCTGGTGGCCAACGCCATGCTGATCGACGAGGGGCGTGACGCGGCCGCGCGTCTGCTCGCCGGCGACCAGCGCATCGACGCGGTGTTCTGTGCCAACGACCTGCTGGCCTGCGGGCTGCTGCAGGCGGCGCGGCAGGCGGGCGTCCGGGTGCCCGAGGACCTCGCCGTCGTCGGCTTCGGCGATTTCGACGTCGCCGCCATCGCCCATCCGGCAATCACGACAGTGCGCATTCCGGGCTACCGGATGGGGCGGGTCGCGGCCGAATCGCTGCTGGCGCAACTGGGGCAATCCGATGATCCGGCCAAGGCCGGCCGGCGCTTCGACCTGGGCTTCGACATCGTGCGGCGCGCCACCGCCTGAGTGCTGTGTCGCGGTTGACATTAATCCGTATTTGGACTAATTTTGTTCGATGATCCATATACAGATTATCGGTCGGAGACCGGGATGAGCACCCAGACCCTCGACAGGCCGGCAGACATTCCCATCACCCGACTGGGCCCCGCTGCCATCCGGGCCTTCACGCGGATCGCCACCTTGTGGGGATTGAGTGTGGAAGAGCAACTCATGCTGCTTGGCGAGCCGGCGCGGTCCACCTTGTTCGCCTGGCGCAAGCATCCCGAGCGGGCCAGCCTGCCCAAGGACACCCTCGAGCGCATCTCCAACCTGCTCGGTATCTACAAGAGCCTGCAGATCCTGTTTCCGGATCCGGCCACGGCCGATGCCTGGATCCGCAAGTCCAACCAGGCGCCGATGTTTGCCGGGCGCTCGGCGCTGCAGCGCATGCTGGGCGGCAACGTCAGCGACCTGAACGCCGTGCGCCGCTACCTGGATGCCGTCCGGGGCGGCGGCTGGTCGTGAGCGGGAGACCTCCGCAGCCGGCGGTGCGCCGAATCCGCTGGGACCCGGCCTGCCGCATCGTCCCGACACGCCATCCCAGTGTCTATCTCTTCGATCGTGTCGCGGACCAGGAGGACTTCGAGGCGCTCTATGCGATCGAATCTCTGACCAACGACCGGCTGCGCGACGAGGTCGGCCTGATCGGGATGGTGCCGGACCAGGACCGGCTGTTCGGACCCGGGTCCGGTCCGATCATGGCCGCATTCACTCACCTCAATCCCGATGGCAGCCGCTTTTCCGATGGCAGCTATGGCGTTTTCTATGCCGGCCGGGACCGGGCCACCGCGATCGCGGAAACCCGTTACCACCACGGCCGCTTCCTGGCGGCCACCGGCGAAGGTTCGATGCACTTGCCTATGCGGCTGTATCACGTGCACGTGGACGCCCGCCTGCATGACCTGCGTCCGCCCGGCGCAGCGGATGAGCGGATCAATGATCCCGACAGCTATGCGGTGTCGCGCCAGGTGGGGGCCGCACTTCGGCGCCAGGGCTCCAACGGCGTCGTCTATCGCAGCGTGAGGCATCCCGGCGGCCAGTGCGCTGGCCTGTTCCGGACCAGGGGCGCGCGGGAATGCGTGCACGCCGCCTACTTGCTCTATGCCTGGGATGGATCGCGCTTCTCGAGTGTATATGAGCAGACCGACTGAGACAGGCCGATCCGGCGACGTGACGGGCGCGTCGCCCGCGCCGGCAGCAGTCGACTCATCCCCGGCCATGGACGGGCTCGCGGAGGTGGTCGCTTCGCTGCGCGGGCTCGGTCTGCTGGAGCCTGACGAGTCCGCCCGGTTCATGCCACTGACCGGCGGCGTCTCATCGGACATCGTGCTCGTGCGGTTGGCCGATCGGCAGTTCTGCATCAAGCGCGCCCTGGCGAAGTTGAAGGTCGCGGCGCTCTGGGAAGCGCCGGTGGCCCGAAACGGCGCCGAAGCGGACTGGCTGCGCACGGTGGCGGACTGGCTGCCGGGCAGCGTGCCGGGCTTGCTGGGGGAGGATCCGTCGCTGGGCCTGTTCGCCATGGAGTACCTGGCGCCAGGGCATTTCCCCGTCTGGAAGAACGAGTTGCGCGACGGCGTGATCGATGCGGACTTCGCCGCGCTGGTGGGCGCCCGGCTGGTGGAAATTCACTCTCGAAGCGCGGATCGCCCCGATCTCGCCCTGCGCTTTGCCAACGACCAGACCTTCGAGCAGATCCGCATCGAGCCGTACCTGCGGGCGACGGCCCTGAAGAACCCGGACCTGGCGCCCACCCTTGACGACATCGCCGCGGTCACGCTGGCAACCCGGCGCGTGCTGGTGCACGGCGACGTCAGTCCCAAGAACATCCTGCACGGACCTGCCGGGCCGGTGTTCCTGGACGCGGAATGCGCCTGGTACGGCGATCCGGCGTTCGATCTGGCCTTCTGTCTGAATCACCTGTTGCTGAAGGGCGCCTGGAAGCCACAATGGCGGGCCGGTTACCTGGAGTGCTTCGAGCGACTGGCTCGGGCCTACCTGGAAGGGGTCGGCTGGGAGCCGGCGGCCACGTTCGAGCGTCGCTGCGCCCGTTTGCTGCCGGCCTTGTGGCTGGCCCGGATCGATGGCAAGTCGCCGGTGGAGTACCTGGTCGACGAACCGCAGCGCGCGCCCGTCCGACAGGTTGCACGGCGGTTGCTGAAATCGCCGGTCGGCCGGCTCGGGGAAATTGCCGGCAACTGGAGAGAACTGACGTGATACGGAGCAGTGAAATCGTCGAAGTGTTCGGACGCCGCGTCTGGGATTCGCGCGGGCGCCCCACGATAGAAGCGGAAGTCCGGCTCGACGACGGCAGTGTCGGCCGTGGAATCGCACCGGCGGGCGCCTCGCGGGGCTCACGTGAGGCCGTGGACAAGCGCGACGGCGGTACCCGCCTGGGTGGGTTCGACGTCAGCGAGGCGCTTGCGGGCATCGCTTCGGAAATCGCTCCCGCCCTGATCGGAATGGATGCCTCGGAGCAGGGCGTCGTCGATGAGCGCCTGATCAACCTCGACGGCACGCCCACCAAGTCCCGCCTGGGCGGCAATGCCATCGTCGCGGTATCGATTGCAAGCCTGCACGCGGGCGCGGCGAGTGCCGGGGTGCCGCTCTGGCAGTACCTGGCCGATGGTGCTCCGGTCGAACTGCCGATGCCGGAGATCCAGATCTTCGGCGGTGGCGCCCACGCCGGCCGCCGCATCGATATCCAGGACCTGATGGTAATGGCCCTTTCGGCCCGCAGTTTCGAGCAGGCGATCGAGATGACGGCCGAAGTCTATCTTGCCGCCGGGCGCATCATGGCAGATTCAGGCAGGCTGCAGGGCGTTGCGGACGAAGGCGGGTTCTGGCCGGTCTTCGCCAGCAACGAGGAGGCACTGGAAACGCTTGTGCGGGCGATCGAGAAGGCAGGCTTTGTGCCGGGCGAGGAGGTTGCGATCTCGCTGGATATCGCCGCTTCCGAGTTCGGCGCGAACGGACGCTACCGGCTCGGGCTCGAGTCTCGTGAAATGGACAGTGACGGGATGTGCCAGCTATTGGCAGGCTGGTGCAGCCGCTACCCGATCGTTTCCGTGGAGGACCCGCTTGCCGAGGACGACCCCGAAGGGTTGCGCCGCTTCACGGCTGCGGTCGGCGACAGGATCCAGGTGATCGGCGATGACTTTCTGGTGACGAGCGCGCAACGGGTCCAGGAGGCAGCCGCCTCGCGAGCGGTCAACGCAGTGCTGATCAAGGTCAATCAGGCGGGCACCGTCTCGGAGACACGGGCGGCGCTCGATGCCGGAAAAGCCGCCGGCTTCGGCACCATCGTGTCGGCGCGCTCCGGCGAAACCGAGGACCTGACGATCGCCCATCTGGCCATCGGCTGGAACGCCGGCCAATTCAAGGTTGGATCGTTTTCCCGCTCCGAACGCATGGCGAAGTGGAACGAGATGATCCGCATCGAGCAGGACCTCGGCTCGGCGGCGCGGTTCACCGGTTGTGCCTGGCTGCCGGGGCGGCGGGGAACCAGGCAGCGTACTGCGTCCTGAGTGCCGCCACCAGGCCCCTGGCTGCGCTGGTCAGGGTGCCGCGTAATCGTTTGCCCTGACTCCGAAGCGCCCGCGTTCCAGCAACTGCACGCCCAGCCTGCGCTCCAATGCACGGATGCTCTTTGACAAGGCAGGCTGGGAGATGCCCAGCGCACCGGCCGCCGCGGTCAGGCTGCCGCAGCGCACCGCCGTGGCGAGATGGACGATCTGCTTGTATTCCATGCCGAATTGTATAACCGCAAATTATGGAAGTGCCGGACCATCGGCGGCGGCAATGCTTCGCAGGGCTGTTCAGGGGCAGCCGGCTGGTCTACATTGGGCCGGAGTTGGCATCTATATTCAGGAGCAGT
>JBBRJB010000248.1:0-5093 GCA_038220085.1 Burkholderiales bacterium | reverse complement strand
GCTCAGGTCCGGCGCCTGCCGTCCCTTCATGTCGGGATGGCCGTTTACCGTGACGTCCCCGAGGTAGCGCAGCAGGCGCGTCGCGCGATCGCGCCGGCGGGCGAACTTGAACAACTCCGGGGTCGAGTCGATGAACCGGGTTGTGACCTTGCCATCGGCGAAATCCGGATGGTTGATCACGTTCTCCACGAACTGCAGGTTGGTCGCAACCCCCCTGACACGGAACTCCCGCAGGGCGCGGTCCATCCGGCGGATCGCCTCGGCCGCGGTGGGGGCCCACGCGGTGACCTTGACCAGCAGCGAGTCGTAATAAGGTGTGATCACCGCGCCGCTGTAAGCAGTGCCGCCGTCCAGCCGGATGCCGAAGCCGGCCGCACTGCGGTAGGCGCTGATGCGGCCGTAGTCGGGCGTGAAGTTGTTTTCGGGATCCTCGGTGGTGACACGGCACTGCAGGGCGTGCCCGTTCAGGCGGATATCCGCCTGGGCAGGCACGCCTGAACCCGTTGTCGTGACCTGTCCCCTGCCGTCGACCACGTCGTCGCGATCGCCGATTTTCGCGCCCTCCGTGATCCGCAACTGGGCCTTGACGATGTCGATGCCCGTCACCTGTTCGGTGACGGTATGCTCCACCTGGATCCGCGGGTTGACCTCGATGAAGTAGTATTCGCGGGTGTCGGCATCCATCAGAAACTCAACCGTTCCCGCGTGGGTATAGTTCACCGCGCGCGCCAGCTTGAGCGCCGACTCGCACAGCGCACGACGGCGCTCCTCATCGAGGTACGGCGCCGGCGCGCGCTCCACCACCTTCTGGTTGCGACGCTGCACCGAGCAGTCGCGCTCGAACAGGTGCACGACCTGGCCGTGCCGGTCACCCAATATCTGGACTTCGACGTGGTGGGCCCGGTTGACCAGCTTCTCGAGATAGACTTCGTCATTGCCGAAAGCGGCGGCGGCTTCGCGCCGCGCGACCGGCAGCTGGGTCTTGAGATCATCGTCATTGCCGATGATCCGCATGCCCCGTCCGCCCCCGCCCCAGCTCGCCTTGAGCATCAAGGGATAGCCCACCTCGCCCGCCATGGCCAGGCATGCCGCCTCGTCCGCCGGCAGCGGCGCCGTCGCGGGCATCACCGGCACGCCCGCGGCCGCCGCGGCATTGCGCGCAGCGACCTTGTTGCCCAGCGTCGTCATCACTTCCGGTGTCGGGCCGACGAAGGCGATGCCGGCCCGCGCGCAGGCGCGCGCGAAGTCGGGATTCTCGGACAGGAATCCGTATCCGGGGTGGATTGCATCGACGCGTGCGCGCCGCGCCACCTGGATGATCCCGTCGATATCCAGATAAGCCTGCAAGGGCTTCTGTCCGACGCCGACGAGGTAGCTTTCGTCTGCCTTGAAACGGTGCAGGGCGAAGCGGTCTTCGTGCGAATAGATCGCCACCGTGCGCATTCCGAGTTCGGCCGCCGCCCGCATCACCCTGATGGCAATCTCCGACCGGTTGGCGACGAGCAGGGATGTCAGCTTCTTCATGTTCGGGCTTCGGCAGGGAGACAACGCAGGAGGAGCGAGCTTATCACCGACCAGTGGCCCGGCCGCCGCTCCAGACGGTCGTTGTGATCTTGCACCCGCGGGCCTGTCCGACAGGCGATCATCGATAATGGCTCGATCCGGTACCGGGCCGCCGGCTCGGAACTGGCGAAACGACTAAATGCGAATTCAGACAAAGCGAACAGCCTGCTGGTTGGCAGGCGCCCTCCTGGGACTGCTTGCCGCCTGCGGCGGCGGTGGCGGCTCGGCTGCTCCGGCGCCCTCGCCCGCGCCCGCGCCCGATCCGTCCGCCGGCACCTTGAACGACCCGCGCTGCGCACTGCAGTATTCGCTCACCGACACCCCGCTGCTGACTGGAACCGACCCCAAGCTGGCTCAGCAGTGGCACCTCAATAACGACGGGACCGTCTCCGGACGAAGCGGTGAGGACCTGCAGGCGTTCGCCGCCTGGAACAGCACCCGGGGCGAAGGCGTGCGGGTGGCCGTCATCGACGATGCGATCGAAGTAACCCACGCCGACATTTCGCCCAATGTGGTGCCCGGGGGCAGCTACAACTATCGCCAGTCAGGCCGCGGCAATACCTGGCCGCTGCCGTGCAGTGCCGAGGACAGCCATGGCACAGCGGTCGCCGGCCTGATCGTCGCGCGCGACTTCAACGCGATCGGCGTCGCCGGTGTCGCGCCCCGTGCAAGCCTGGTGGGCTACAACGCACTGGCGACCTCGCTTGATACCGACGTTGCCGAAGCGCTTAATCGCGGTCTTCAGGAGAACGCCGTCTACAACAACAGCTGGGGCTCTCCGGATGACGGCTTCCTGCACCTCGCGGAGCCCAGTTTCATCGAGGCGATAGAGCGCGGCATCGCCACCGGCCGCAATGGCAAGGGTGCGATCTATGTCTTTCCGAGCGGCAACGGCGGCTGCTACAACCCCGACCTGCAGTCGACACCCGCGGTCGAACCCTGCGTGCGCGAGAACTCCAACTACGACGGCTACGTGAACAAGCTGGGGATCATTACGGCCTGCGCGATAGACAGCAACGGCCGCCAGCCTTTCTACGGCGAGCGCGGTGCCAATATGCTGGTCTGCGCGCCGTCGTCCAATCTCCCGGCCGAGGCAAGCAACGGTTTCACCAACACCAGCATCCGCACGACAGCGCTGCGCGACCAGTATCGCGATGACTTCACCGGCACGTCGGCGAGCACGCCGATGGTATCCGGGGTCGTGGCGCTGATGCTGGCTGCCAATCCCGAACTCACCTGGCGCGACGTACGCCTGATCCTGGCCAGTTCGGCCCGCAAGAACCTGGGATCGGCTACCGGTGCGCCCGTGGCCGATCCGGAATGGCAGACCAACTTCGGGCTCAGTTTCAATCACAAGTTCGGATTCGGCGTGGCCGACGCCAATGCCGCGGTCGCACTTGCGAGGACCTGGACCAGCGTCGGCGGACGCGACACGCTGCTCGCTTGCGGTCCCTACGTGAAGAGCCTGGACCTGGCGCTGCCCGATCCCGTCCCCGGCGGCGCGTCGCCGACGCCGCAGCCGGTATCGGACACGATCGCCGTGGCCGGCTGCGGGATCGGCAAGATCGAGTTCGTGGAGATCCGGTTCACCGCGAAGAGCACGGCCTATCCCGCCTCGTCCGCCGAGCATCCCAGCACCGGGGATCTTCGTATCCGCCTGCGCAGCCCGCAGAACCTGGTGAGCGAGCTCGCGGACGCGCATATCTGCTACAGCCAGACCGAGCAGCCCGTCAACTGCGGCGCCTATAATGACTATCCCTTCGGATCGGTCCGCCACATGAACGAGCCGGTGATCTCCGGCAGCAACGGCAACTGGACGCTCGAGGTTGCGGATATGCTCAGTCAGGATTCAGGAAAGTTCGCAGGCTGGTCGATCACTTTCTTCGGACGGCCCTGATGACCTCGCAGCGCAAGCGGCCGTGGCTCGTGGCCGCATTCCTGGGTCTGCTGCTGGCCCTTCCCGCTGCCGCGCCGGCGGCGGACGAGCCGCAGCGGCGCCATGCACAGGAAGGTGAGCCCGCGCCGACCAAGCCCCGGCTGGGTGAGAGCAAGAACACCAGCCCTTCGCACGTCGCCCAGGAAGGCAGCAGCCAGCGGCCCTTGTGGCTCGACAACAGCCGGGTGGTGGAATTCCCCAAAGGCGGCGTCGCCGCCCAACCGTCGATCCGGGCCGCGGCGCCCGGCGAAACGACCCGGGGCAGCCGCAGCGGCAAACCGGACGGAAAGGACGCTGCCGCTGCCGCCAGCAGCGACGCCGCAGCCTCGTCTACCGGCGCCGGCGACGCCTCCACAACAGCCGGCGCTGCTGAGATTTCGCCGGTCTTTGTGGACGCCAGCGGCCATCCGCGCGCCCTTCCCGGCGGCGTCATCATCTCGCTGAGGGAAGACTTGCCTGACGCCCAGGCGCAGGCCCAACTGCAGGCGCAGGGCCTCACGCCGGTCCGGCGAATCGGCGCACGGATGTGGCTGGTCGAGTCGCCGGTGGGGATCGCCTCACTGGAACTGGCCAATCGCCTGCAGGCGTCCGGCCGCTACGATTTCGTGCAACCCAACTGGTGGCAGCCGATGACGACCAAGTAGGCCCCGCCGCGGCCCGCTCAGACGGACTCCTTCGGCACTGCTTGCGGCTTCGGGCGCGCCCAGCGCTGGCTGACGACGGTCAAGCCGATCATCAGCAGACCGATCAGGTCGGTCTGCAGGCCAGGCTTGATCAGCACCAGTGCCGCCGCTATCAGCAGCACCCGCTCCCACCACCGGGTGGGACCGAAAAAGAAGAACTCGTGCAGACCCCCGGCCAGGCAGATCACGCCAACGGTGGCGGTCACGACCGCGAGCAGCACCGTCGCCACATCGCCCTTGAGCAGCAACGACGGGGCGAATACGAACATGAACGGAATGATGTAGCCGGTCAGGCCGAGCTTCACCGCTGCCCAACTGGTGCTCATCAGGGTTCCCCGCGAAATCCCGTTGGCGGCATAGACCGCCATCGCGACCGGTGGCGTTATCGCCGACAGCACCGCGAAATAGAGCACGAAGAGGTGGGCCGCCTCCACCTCCACCCCGAGCTTGACCAGAGCCGGCACCAGCAGTGCCACCTGCACGATGTAGGCCGGCGTGGTCGGCAGGCCCATGCCGAGCAGGATGCCGGCGAGCATCGTCAGGATCAACGCGAGGATCAGGGAATTCTGCGAAAGCGCCAGCACGACCCCGGTAAAGCTCAAGCCGAGCCCGGTCAGGGTGATGATGCCGATGACGATGCCGGCGCTGGCGCAGGCGAGCGCCACCACCAGCGTATTGCGCGCGCCGGACTCGAGCGCGTCGACGATCGCGCGCAACGTGAAGGTGTTGCGCGTGCTCTTGCGCAGCCACGTCGTCGGTATCACCGAGGAGATCCCGCACAAGGCCGAGAAGGCGGCACTGCGCCCGGACAGCAGCACGGCCACGATGACGATCAGCGGCAGGAACAGGTGGCCGCGCTCGACCAGGACTTCGCGCAGTCGCGGCAGGTCCGCCTTCGGCAGGCCCTTCAG
>JBBRJB010000247.1:0-5107 GCA_038220085.1 Burkholderiales bacterium | reverse complement strand
GCTGGAATTGTAGTGCCGCCGGATTTCCAACCCGAGGAAGCCGGGCAGCGGCGGCGCGTCCAACTCCTCCTGGTACTTGTTGCCGGTGATCGGGTGGATGGGATTGCCGACGGTGAGGTCGCCGCCGTCGGGATCGGCCCGGCTGGCAACGCCATCCGCGAAGCCGCAGGGCGATCCGCCGGCGGCGGGCGAACACTGCTGGGCAAGTGCGACGCCGGCGAAAAGAATCGAGACTGCCAAGACGGCGGCGGCAGCCCCGGCAACGACACGCCTGATGCTTGCTCGTGAAGAGTCCATGTCCGCAAGCGTCGCACCGCGCCCAATCGGGCACCATCGACCAGTTGGTCGAAACGCGACCACCCGGTTAAGCCATCCGGTATGCCACCGACTCGCGCACCGTCACGACAACGTAACCGCACTGAAGCGGCACTGTATTATTCTTTCGGCTTGCGCAAACCCGTTTGCGCCAGGAA
Organism: Burkholderiales bacterium; assembly: GCA_038220085.1. GTDB lineage: Bacteria > Pseudomonadota > Gammaproteobacteria > Burkholderiales > Burkholderiaceae_E > Lautropia. Next base: position 4,634 of record JBBRJB010000247.1, on the reverse strand, counting down.
CTGCCGATGCTCCCGCGCTGGATCGCAAGAATCTACCTCGTCTACCTGCTGCTGCCCATCGCCTTGCTTCTGATCGGATCCTTTGGCGGCAGCTGGATGAACTCCCTGCTTCCTACCGGATTCACCGGACGCTGGTATTCACAGGTGGTCGCCGATCCGAGCTTCCGGCGCGCATTCCTGTCCAGCCTCCTGGTAGCCACGGCCACCTGCGGCGTTTGCGTGCTCGTCGGCCTGCCCCTGGCCTATGCCGTTTTCAAGACTCGCAGCGCCACGGTCAGAACGCTTGCGAAGACCCTGTCCATGCTGCCGGTCGCGTTGCCACCGCTCGTGCTGGCCTTCGGCTTCGTTCTGGTATTCTCGTCCGACACCCTGCCATGGCTGGGCAGCCTCTGGCTGCTGGTGGCGGGCCATGTGATCCTGTGCCTGCCCTACTTTTTCCAGACCGTCCTGGGCGACATGGCGCGCCTCAACCTTCATGCGCTCGAGCAGGCGGCCGAATCGCTCGGCGGTAACAGCATCCAGCGCTTTGTCCACGTCATTATTCCGGCACTTCGCCAGTCGATCCTTTCCGGACTGATCATCGTAGCGGCGCTGTCGATCGGAGAATTCCAGTTTTCCAACCTGGTGGCGGGTTTCCTGAACCGCACCTATCCGATCGTCCTGCTGCAGGCCTTTTACGGCGCCACCGGCGCCGCGTGTGCTGCCACGGTCATCCTCCTGCTGCTCGCATTGAGCGCATCGATCGCGGGTGCGATCACTGCTCGCGGTGCCAGCGGCGGCGGCGCGAGCCGCGGGGGCCGGGAACTGTCCGCAGCCGGCGCCGGTGCCGGCTTCGCCCGATGACGGACGCAGTCCAGCTTCGCAACGTCTCCTACCACTACCCGGGCACGACTCAGGGGGTGCAGGGAGTAGACCTGAGCATCGCTGCGGGCGAACTTCTCGTCTGTGTCGGTCCGTCCGGCTGCGGCAAGACCACGCTATTGAAACTGATCGCCGGCTTCATCGCCCCCGATCGCGGCACGATACTCGTCGATGGCGCCGACGTCACCGGCGTCAGCGCACGCGAGCGCAACTGCGGAATCGTCTTCCAGTCCTATGCGCTCTTCCCGACCATGCGCGCCTGGGAGAACGTCGCCTATCCCCTGCGCGTGCGCGGCGTCGAACCGGGGCGCCGCCGCGAACAGGCGCGGGCGATGCTCGATATTGCCGGTATCGGGGAGATGGCGGAGCGGATGCCTGCCAGCCTTTCCGGCGGCCAGCAGCAGCGGGTCGCGCTTGCCCGGGCCCTGGTGTTCAATCCCAAGGCACTGCTGCTGGACGAACCGTTGTCGGCGCTGGATGCCGCCACCCGACTGACGATGCGCGAGGAGATCCGCCGCATCCAGCAGTCCCAGGGCATCGCCACGCTGCTGATCACCCATGACCAGGACGAGGCACTATCCCTCGGCGACCGGGTCGCGGTCCTACGGGACGGCCGCATCGAGCAGATCGACGCTCCGCAGGCGCTCTACGATCACCCGGTCAATGAATTCGTCGCCACCTTCGTCGGTCGGGCCAATCTGCTGCCCGCCACCGTTCACACGCGTGACGTGATCGACACCGCGTTGGGCCGGTTGCAGGTGGCGCCGCACCGCCTGGCAGCCGGCACCGTCGTGCAGGTGCTGATCCGACCGGAACGGATCGTCCCGCTGTTCGGCTCCGCCCCGATCCACGCCAACAAGACCGCATCCAACGTCCTCGAAGTCCAGGTCCGGCGCGACGTGTTCCACGGTGCGGTCCGCCACGTGGATGTTGCAGCCAATGCACCGGGCTCGCCGGACGCCGTTGCGATCCTCAAGTTGGAGACGGCCTTGCGCGAATCCTTTGCCCGCGTTCTCATCCCCTCCGAGGCCGTGCAGTTCCTGCCGGCCCCCTGATCACCCAAGGAGCGTTCCATGAAATCATCGACCAAGCATTCCGCCATCACAGGCACCGGCACCGTCAAGCACCTGTTCCGAACGGTTGGCGCCGCGGCGCTTGCCACATCGCTCGCGATGGCTGGCATCACCGCGGCGAGCGCCCAGAGCGTCAACGATTCGCCGGAGCTCTACGCGGGCGAAAAGACACTGTACGAGGCGGCACGCAAGGAAGGCATGGTGATCAGTTTCGACACCGGCCCGACCTGGGCCAACTGGGCCGCGCAGTTCGCTGCCTTCAAGAAGCGCTATCCGGAAGTCGAACTGGTGTACAACGATCTCGGCTCGGCCGCCACCGTGGTTGCCCTGGAGAAGGGGCGCAACCGACCCCAGGCCGATACCGCCTACTACTTCGCGGCCTCGGCGGTCGACGCAGCGAAGAAGGGCGTGGTCGCACCATTCAAGCCGGTCAATTTCGACAAGCTGCCCGACGTTTTTCGCGAGCCGGAGGGCCGCTGGTTCACGATCCACACGCTGACCGTGGCGTTCATCGTCAACACCAAGCTGGTCAAGAACGTGCCTCAGTCCTGGGCGGACCTGCTCAAACCGGAGTACAAGGGATCAGTGGTCTACCTCGACCCGCGTTCGACGGGCATCGGACAGGTGCTGACCTTTGCAGCGAACTTCGCCGCCGGTGGCGACATGGCCAACGTCCAGCCGGGACTCGACTACCTGGGCAAACTCCACCAGGCCGGCAACGTCCTGCGAGTGCTGGGGACGACACCCTACGCGCAGTTCGTGAAGGGAGAAATTCCCATCTGGATTTCCTACGAGAATGACGGCCTGAAGGCGAAGCACACCGACGGGCTCGGTGACGCCGTCAGCGTCGTGATCCCCAGCGAAGCAACCGCTTCCGCGCCCTACGCGATCAGCCTGGTGCAGAACGGTCCCAATCCCAACGCCGGCAAGCTGTGGTTGAACTTCGTCATGACCGACCTGGGCCAGGGAATCTTTGCACAGGGATTCGTGCGGCCATCCGTGCCGGGAACGAGCTTGCCGGCATCGGTCGCCGACAAGCTGCCTGCAACCCCGCAGGCGCGACCCCTGGACGTGCAGGCAGCCGCCGCCCGCAAGCCCGACATCGATGCCGGTTGGCCAAAGGCAACCGCGGCGAAGTAGGCGCGTCGATGCACGGCAGATTGAGGCTTCTGGCCATGGCAGCGCCTGCCCTGGCGATGCTCGCGGTTTTTTTTGCGCTGCCGGTGATCGCCATTGCACTGGATGCGTTCACCGACGGCGTCAGCGCCTTCGGCCGCGTCTTTGCCCTGCCGCGCTTTCTGCCGGCGCTTGCCGGAAGCCTCCTGCTCACGGCGGTCGCCGTCGGTCTGTCGGTCGGGGTCGGCGTCGCCGTGGCGTTATACCTGTCCCGACTCGACGAACGGCAGCGAACCCTGCTGTCCTTCGTCATCGCGCTGCCACTCACCTTCTCCGGCCTGATCGTCGCCTATGGCTTCATCCTCAGCTACGGCCGGGCAGGGTTCGTCACCCAGTTGCTTGGCATGGCGGGACTCGATCCCGCTGTCATCGGCAAGGCATTGTTCACACCGGTCGGACTCGCGTTCGCCTCGTCCTACTACCTCGTTCCCCGGGTAGTGATGCTGCTGCTGCCGCTGTTCGTCAATTTCGACCGGGCGCAGTGGCTGGCGGCCGAGTCGCTCGGCGCGACGCGCGCCCAGGCCTTCGCGCAAGTGTTCCTGCCACAGGTCGCTTCGGCCATCATAGGCGCCGGCTGCCTGGTTGCCGCCGTCGTCTTCGGCGCCTACGGTACCGCCCTTGCCCTGGTCGGAACCGACCTCGACATCCTGCCCTTGCAGCTCTACTCGCTCATCTCCGACACCGGTACCGATTTCCCTGCCGCCGCCGCGCTCGCGCTCCTGATCACCGCCAGCTGCAGCGCGATCATCGGAATCGGCGAACAAATAGCAGGCCAGCATGAACAGCATTTATCGCATTGACGCCGGTGCCGGCAGGCTGACGGACAGCCAGGGCCGGCGCTTCGACACAGCTTCCAGGCGCTGGCTCGAGGAACCCGCCACTGCGCCTGGCGGCGGCGAGGCGGCCGACGCGCGGGCGGCAGTCCGCTGGCTGCAACGGGGAAGCGGCGCGCGCCTGCGGACTCCAATCGGCGTAATCGGCCCCCGCGACGCGACACCGATCCAGATGGAAGCCTCCCGGCAAATTGGCGCCGGTCTTGCCCATATGGGTCTTACCGTTATCTGTGGTGGCCGGCACGGTGTGATGGAAGCGGTCGCCCAAGGGGCGAGCGACGCCGGCGGCATCTCGATCGGACTGCTGCCGGATGCGACGACCGAGCATGCCAATCCGTATCTGACCCACGTCATTGCGACCGGCATCGGCGAAGCCCGCAATGCACTGATCGCCCGTGCGGCGTTCTGCCTGGTCGTCATCGGTGACAGCTACGGCACGCTCTCGGAAGTCGCACTGGGGCTGCAGTTCGGCAAGCACGTCTTCGGGCTCGAAGGCGCCGCCCGCATTGATGGCGTGGAACAGCGCCGGGATCCCGATGAGGCGCTGGAAGCAGTGGCGTTGTGCGTCCTGGGTCAAACCCCAGCGCGCGGCTCCTGAGCACGGCCGTATCATGACTACCGCCCGACCTGTCCGCCGACCTGGCTGGCACAAACGGGCAGACATCACTGGAGATAGCCCATGCACCACTAC
>JBBRJB010000246.1:0-5124 GCA_038220085.1 Burkholderiales bacterium | reverse complement strand
CGGTTCTTCGAGACCATCGCGCACGGCATGACCCTGCTGGAAGGGGCATTGGCGGCGCAAGGGTCCGGCAAGGTCCTGGATGGCGAGACCGCCTTCAAGCTGCACGACACCTTCGGTTTCCCGCTGGACCTCACGGCGGATGTCTGCCGCGAGCGCGGTGTCACGGTGGACGAGGCGGCCTTCGACCGGGCCATGAACCGGCAGCGGGAACAGGCGCGTGCCGCGGGCAAGTTCAAGACCGGCACGGCGCTCGATTACAGCGGCGAGGCAACCGGTTTCCATGGTTACGAGGGGCTGACCCGCAGCGCTCGGGTGGTGGCGCTCTACCGCGACGGTGCGGCGGTGCCGCATCTGGCGGCGGGCGAGCGCGGCGTGGTGGTGTTGGATCACACGCCCTTCTATGCCGAATCGGGTGGTCAGGTCGGCGATCGCGGACAGTTGACCGCTGACGGGCAGGGCGCCGACGGGACCTTGTTCGAGATCGACGACACGCTCAAGATCCAGGCGGATGTGTTCGGTCATCACGGCGTCCTCAGCAGCGGCGTATTGCAGGGTGGCGACGAGGTGCAGGCGTCTGTCGACATCGCCTCGCGTCACCGGATCATGCGCAATCACTCGGTCACCCACCTGATGCACAAGGCACTCCGGGAGGTTCTGGGGGCCCACGTCCAGCAGAAGGGCTCGCTGGTCGACGCGGAACGGACCCGCTTCGATTTCAGTCACAACGCCCCAGTGACCTCGCAACAGATCCAGGAGATCGAAGCGAAGGTCAATGCCGAAATCCTGCTCAATGCGCCGACCCAGGTCCGGGTCCTGCCGTTCGATGAAGCCGCCAAGAGTGGCGCGGTTGCCCTGTTCGGCGAAAAGTACGGGGATTCGGTCCGGGTGCTCGATATCGGCACCTCGCGCGAGTTGTGCGGTGGCACCCATGTAGCCCGCACCGGGGACATCGGCCTCTTCAAGGTCTTCTCGGAAGGCAGCGTGGCGGCCGGCATCCGCCGGATCGAAGCGGTCACCGGCGACGTCGCCCTGGCGCATGTGCAGCAGCTTCTGGACACGCTCAATCGCGCGGCGACGATGGTCCGTTCGCCGGTGGCGGAATTGCCGGAGCGGATCGGTCAGCTCCAGGAGCAGTCCCGTGGCCTGGAGCGCGAACTCGGGCAGATCAAGGCGAAGCTCGCTTCCAGCCACGGCGACGACCTGGCCGACCGGGCGGTCGATGTCGGGGGCGTGCGCGTGCTCACGGCGCGCGTCGACGGCTTCGACGCGAAAGCCCTGCGCGCTACCGTGGACCAGCTGAAGGCCCGACTCAAGTCCGGCCTGATCGTCCTGGCGGCGGTCAGCGACGGCCGGGTCCAGCTGGTGGCGGGTGTCACCGCCGACCTGGTCGGCCGTGTCAAGGCCGGCGACCTGGTCGGCCATGTCGCGGGGCAGGTCGGCGGCAAGGGCGGCGGCAAGCCGGATTTCGCGATGGCCGGCGGCAGCAATCCGGCCGGCGTGGACAAAGCCCTCGAGTCGGTACGGACCTGGGTGGAACAACGACTCTGAGCCGAGCGTTTCCCGGCATGCCGCCCTGAAGATCCTCGAACTCACCACCCTGGCACTGCTGGCGCACATCAGCTTCAGCGGGGTCAGGGTGTGCCTCTCGCTGGCCGCCATCGATGCCGACGCGGAACCGCTGATCATCGGGGCCTTGCTCTCGGTCTATGCTCTGGTGCCGACCCTGCTGTCCCTGGTGGGCGGTCGCTGGATCGACCGGATCGGCGTGCGCTGGCCGCTGTTCGCCGGCACGGCCCTGATGGTCCTGGGCGCGCTGGCCTCGTACGTCAGGACCGACCTGCGGATGCTGTTCCTGACCTCGATCCTGGTCGGCTCCGGGTTCCTGCTGTCGCAACTGGTGATGCAAAAGCTCACCGGCGACCTCGGCGAGTCGCCCGAACAGCGGCGCAGGATGTTCGGGGTGCTGGCCATCGGCTACTCCATTTCCGGTGTCATGGGCCCGTCTTCCAGCGGGCTGCTGTACGACCGGATCGGCAGCGAGAACACCTTCCTCGTGCTGGCCGGGCTGTCCTGGCTGGTGATGCTGTGGCTGTTCATCCGCCGCCTGCGGCTGCCGGGGCCGGCGGCTGAAATGCCGGTTCAGCGGCGCTTCTCCGATCTCCTGAAGACGCCGGAGCTGCGCCGCCTCTACCTTGCCGTGGGCCTGATTTCCTCTGCCTGGGATGTCCACCAGTTCGTGGTGCCGATCTACGGGCGCAGCATCGGCTTGAGCGCGACCCAGGTCGGCATGGTCCTGGGCGCCTTCGGGCTGGCGACGCTGGTGGTGCGCCTGATCCTGCCGCTGCTGCACTCGCTGACCGAATGGCGCGCAATCATCGTGGCCCAGCTGGTCGCGACCGTCGTCTACATCTTCTATCCGATGTTCGATCGCTTCGAGGTGCTGGTGGGCCTGTCGTTCGCGCTGGGCCTGGGCCTGGGCGTCTCCCAGCCGATGGTGCTGTCGCTGATGCACCGGGTGACCCCGCCCGGACGGATCGGGGAAGCGGCAGGTCTGCGGCTGATGATCGTCAACGGCACCCAGACCGTGCTGCCCAGTGTCTTCGGGGTGCTCGGCAGTGCATTCGGCGTCGGGCTGCTGTTCTGGACGGTGGGAGCGATGGTAGGCATGGGGGTGCTGAACCAGCTGCGGGCTGGCTACAATGAGAAGCTCAGATGACACCAAGGAGCCTGTCGGAATATGGGGAGGGGTCGTGTTCGCACCAGAAAGTCGCGAGGCAAGGCGCGTGTTCCGGTCGATACCGGTGGGTATCGACAGGGTTGCGCAACGCCGCATCCCTGTCGTCCACCGCGCGACCCCTTCCCATACTCCGACAGGCTCTCAAGAAACAAAAATGTTTCTTCGCGAACGCCGAGCGCATTCATGCGGTTGGAAAGCTCCTAGGGGGACCGGCTCGGCATGGATGAGATCGCTTTCGACAGCGCAGTCGACGCACGCGGCCTTAACTGCCCGCTCCCGATCCTGAAGGCGAAGAAGGCGTTGTCCACGATCCAGAGCGGGCAGATCCTCAAGGTGACTGCGACTGATCCGGGCTCGAAGCGCGACTTCGAGGCCTTCGCCCGCCAGACCGGCAATGCGCTGGTCGGTCAGTTCGAAGCCGACGAAGCAGTCAGGACATGGACTTTTTTCATCAGGCGGCGCTAGCCGTACCGGGCAGCGGAATTCGCCCGGCGTGCCCCGGTCAGACCCTTTCGGAATCCTCGCCATGAACATCAGTTTCGACTACAGCAACAAGCGGGTGCTGGTCACGGGCGGCGTGTCCGGCATCGGCCGCGCCATTTCGCTCGCCTACCTGGCTGCGGGTGCCCAGGTGATCGCCTGCGGCATCACCGAGCAGGAACTCGCCGCCGCGCGAGCCGATCCGGCCCTGGCCGGGAGCACCGTGGTGGCGCTTGACGTCACCGACAAGAAGGCGGTCGACAGTCTCGTGGGTGGTCTTGAATCCCTCGACGTGGTCGTGACCAGCGCGGGAATCATCCGGCGCGACACCGAGCACGATCCGGAAGTGTTCGATCAGGTCATCGACGTGAATCTCTCCGGCAGCATGCGGGTGGCTTCGGCCGCGCGGCCCCTGCTTGCCACATCGAAAGGATCCATCGTGATGATCGGGTCGGTGATGTCGTACTTCGGAGGGCCTCGGCAGCCGGCCTATTCCGCATCGAAGGGTGCGATCCGAAACCTCACGATGTCGCTCGCCTGCGCTTATGCGGCCGATGGGATCCGGGTCAATGCGGTGGCGCCCGGCTGGGTGGTCACCGATCTTTCCAAGGGGGCCCGTGAGAACCCCGAGCGCAATGCGATGATCCTGGCCCGCACCCCGATGGCGCGCTGGGCGGAGCCGTCCGAGATTGCCGATCCTGTGCTCTTTCTCACCTCGAATGCGGCCCGCTTCATGACCGGCACGGTGATGCTGGTGGACGGCGGCTTCACCAGCGCCGGCTGAGCGGCCATGCGGCGCCCGGTCATCCCAGCAGGCGCCGCTGCTCCCGGACCTTCTCCAGCGCGGCGTTGAACTGCGCCAGTCGCTGCTTCTCCTGCGTGATGACCGCCTCCGGCGCACGCTCGACGAACGCGGTGTTGCCGAGTTTGCCCTGCGCCTTCGCGATTTCCGCCTGCAGGCGCGCGAGTTCCTTGTCGAGACGGGTGCGTTCGGCGTTCAGGTCGATTTCGACCTTGAGCATCAGACGATGTTCGCCTACCACCTGAACCGGAGCCATCGCGTCGGAGGGCAGGGTGCCGACCAGTTCCACCGACGAAAGCCTGGCCAGTCCCGGCAGGTAGGGCGCCATGCCCTCCAGGTGCGATGCGCTGCTCGCAACGATCAGCGGCACGCGCTGCTGCGGACCGAGGTTCATTTCGCCGCGCAGCGCGCGGCAGGCGTCGATGATCGATTTCAGTTCCGACACCCAAGCCTCCGCCGCTTCGTCGAGCCTGTCGGACTGGGGCTGCGGATAGCGCTGCAGCATCACCGAGAAGCGCTGCTCGCTCAGTGCCAGCGCCAGTTCCTCCCCGTCCAGCCGTTGCACCCCGTGCTCGCCGTAACGCATTGCCAGCGGGGCCACTTTCTGCCACAGCTCCTCGGTGATGAACGGGATGATCGGATGCGCCAGGCGCAACACGGTCTCCAGGACCCGCAGCAGGGTGCGCCGCGTGGCCCGCTGGGTTGCCGGGTCGGGGTGCTGAAGATTGACCTTCGCGAGTTCCAGGTACCAATCGCAGTATTCGTTCCACACGAACGCGTAGATCGCTCCCGCTGCGAGGTCGAAACGATAGTCGGCGATCGCGCGCTCGACTTCGGCTTCGGTGCGCTGCAGTTGCGACACGATCCAGCGGTCCACCGCGCCGAAGTGCAGGTACCCCCCCGGTACGCACTGCTCGGCAGTGTGCGGGGCGAAGCCGTTGTCCTGGCCGTCGACGTTCATCAGCACGAACCGCGTCGCATTCCACAGCTTGTTGCAGAAGTTCCGATAGCCCTCGCAGCGGTTGATGTCGAAGTTCAGTGTGCGCGAGAACGAAGCCAGCGAGGCGAACGTGAACCGCATGGCATCCGCGCCGAACGCCGGTAT
>JBBRJB010000245.1:0-5130 GCA_038220085.1 Burkholderiales bacterium | reverse complement strand
GGGGGCCGACAGCAGCTTGTTCTGGAGGTAATAGGACTCACCGCCGGTGACGCATACGGTCGTGACACGGTGCATGGAGCGCGACAGGGCCTGGGAGTGCTTGGCCACCTGCTGCGCGAGTTCACGCGTGGGCGTCAGCACCAGGATGCGGGCACCGACGCTGCGCCGACCATTGCGGCTCGCGGGCGTCTCGTTGCCGGGACGCCGATCGGTGGCCGCCGGCGCCGGGACACTGCCCGCCTGGCTGGCGAGGAATATGCGCTGCAATGCCGGCAGCAGGAACGCCGCCGTCTTGCCAGTGCCCGTGGGGGCGGAGGCGATCAGGTCGCGACCTGACAGCAGCAGCGGCATGGCCTGCGCCTGGACCGGCGTCGGCAGGCTGATCTCCAGGCGGCGAAGCGCGTCCAGCAGGGGTGCGGCCAACCCGAGATCGGCGAAACCGGTGTCCACTGGGGCGGCCTCTACGGGGGCGATCGCCAGGGGTTCGACTGCCATGACGGCGGCGACGGGAGCGGCGCTGGCGGTTTCGGTCGACACGGTCGCGTCGTCCGAAGCCAGGGCCTCAAGATTGCTGTTGGCGGAATCAGGCAGGGAATTGTCGTACATTCAAAAACTCCGTTCGGCGCTAGCCAAACCGCCCGTCGCGCCCCGGCTTACCTGCAGGGCGACAGTGGCGGCATGACAATGCGCGGTTACCAGGCCGGACCTGCTCAAAGGCAGGACGGACAGATGGGTTGGCGGATTGCAAAACATCGACGCCAACCTACGGAGGCCCGGATCAGGCAAACGGCGCGCTAGGGGCGAGCCGGAACCAGATGATGCGGGCAGAGGGCCAGATATCGATGACGCCGCCGGAATTACCGGTGGCAGCCGGGACAGCCAGTGAGTATCACATGCTGCACCGCAAAAGTCCAGGCCTCACCCGTCTTTTTCTTTTTCGCCCCGGGTGCAGATGGCTATCATCGAAGCGCCATCCCCAACCTGACGCCAACCCGCCCGCGGAGCCCCCTGCCGATGCAACCCGAAATCGTCTGCCTCGGCGAACCGATGCTGGAATTCAACTGCCAGGAGGATGGCCGATACCTTGCCGGCCATGGTGGCGACACTTCCAACTGCGCGATCGCAGCGGCCCGGCAAGGGGCGCCGACCGGTTATCTCACCAGTCTCGGCAACGACCGCTTCGGTGACAGCTTCATGGCCCTGTGGACCGCGGAGGGAGTCGACACCAGCCGGGTGCGGAGGGATCCCGCGGCCCACACCGCGATCTACTTCGTCGATCACGCCGACGGCCAGCATCACTTCAGCTACATGCGCGCGGGATCGGCCGCGAGCCGGATGACGCCTGACACCCTGCCCGAGGACTACATCGCCGCCGCAAAGGTCCTTCATGTCTCCGGCATCAGCCAGGCCATCAGTGCCAGCGCCTGCGATACCGTCTTCCGGGCGATCGAGATCGCCCGCGCGGCGGGGGTGACGGTCTCGTACGATACCAACCTCCGGCTGAAGCTCTGGTCGCTGGCGCGTGCCCGGGCCATCACCCATGCGGCGATGTGTCAATGCCACATCGCCCTGCCCGGCATGGATGATGCCGTCCTGCTGACCGGTCTCGACGATCCGGATGCAATCGCGGATTTCTACCTCGCGCTCGGCGTCGACATCGTGGCGTTGACCATGGGCAAGGCCGGCACGCTGGTCGCGACGCCGCGCAGGCGCGAGCGGGTCCCGGTCACGCCGGTGACGGCGATCGATGCCACCGCCGCCGGGGACACATTCGACGGCGCATTCCTTGCGGAGTGGGTGCGCGACAGCGACCCGTTCGCTGCGGCACGCTATGCCAACGCGGCCGCCGCCTTGTCCACCCTCGGCTACGGCGCGGTCGCACCCATGCCCAGGCGCCAGGCGGTACTGGATTTCCTGCACGCCCCACCGCCGGAATAGGCGGCTCAGGGACGCGCATTCAGGGTCGCGGGCTCAGGGTCGCAGCTGGACCTTCATGCTGCGGGTCTTGTCGCGGGCCAGGGTGATGGCTGCGACAGCGTCGGTGAGCGGGTGCGTGCCCGAGAGCACCGGCTTGACGTCGACCCGGCCGCCGGCGATCGCCTGCACCGCGATGTCGAAGACGTTACCGAAACGGAACGAGCCGCGGACGTCGAGTTCACGGGCCATGATCTGGTTGGCGAGCAGGAACATGCCCTCCGGCGGCAGGGTTCCCACCTGCACGATGATGCCGCCGCGACGCACACTCTCCAGCGCGCAGGCCAGCGCCGGCGCCGCGCCGGAGACCTCGAAGGCGACATCCGGTTCGACGATCACCTCGCTCAGTCTGGTTCCTTCCGGCAACTGGTCGATTCGAACGGTCTGATCAGCGCCGACCTGCCGCGCGACGTCCAGCGGATGGTCGACGACGTCGGTAATTGCGACATGCGCGGCACCGCCGAGCCGGGCAGCCAGCACCATCATGCAGCCGATGGTTCCGCTGCCGGTGATCAGGACCCGCTTGCCCAGCAGGTTGCCGGCGCGGGTCGCGGAGTGAAGCGCCACCGACAAGGGCTCGGACATGGCGAGTTCTTCCAGCGACACGCCGACGTCCACCGGGACGCACTGCCGCTCGGGCATCACGAAATACTCGCAGAACATCCCTTGCATGTGCGGAAAGACGCTGGCGCTGCCGAGGAACTTCATGTTGATGCACAGGTTCTCACGGCCTTCGCGGCAGCCTTTGCACTGCCCGCACCAGCGCGAGGGGTTGATCGCAACCCGGTCGCCCGGTTTGACGCGCGTGACGCCAGGTCCGACCGCGCTGACGGTTCCCGACGCCTCGTGGCCCGGTGTCAGCGGCTCGCGAATCCTGAAGCTGCCGACGCCGCCGTGAAAGTAGTAATGCATGTCGGAGCCGCAGATCCCTGCCGCCCCCAGACGTATCAGCACCTCGCCGTCCTGCGGCTGCGGCACCGGCACTTCCATCACCCGCAGATCGTTGGCGCCATATACCTTGCATTCGAGCATTGCAGTCCCCTGCTGGCCGGCGATTTGCCGTCAGCGCATTGTATCCATCCCACTGGATCAGGCGGCGGCCGGGGGCTGGGATCTGACCCCGGCAGGGATTTGTATACTTGCCTCGCGGCGTGGCCTGTTGCCGCGGTCTTCCGGACGCGGTGGGATCGATAATGAAAATGACGCCGAAGGCTCGGTGGGGCGGCACGATGGACAGCGACAAGCGGCATACGACGGGGCTGCGCGCATGAAGCGCCTAAGCGCGGCCACACTCGCGCAACTTCCCGGGCAGGTCCTCCGACCCGCCTATGAACCGCGGTCAGCCGCCATCGGCGTCGTCCACCTGGGCGTCGGCAATTTCTTTCGTGCCCACCAGGCAGCCTACCTCGACGAGGCGATGAACGACGGCGCCACCGGCTGGGGCGTGTGTGGCGTCAGCCTGCGCGCACCGGGGACCCGGGACGCCCTTGCGCCGCAGGATGGCTACTACACGCTCATCGAGAGCGACGGCGGCACCGCCCGTGCGCGCGTCATCGGATCACTGCGGGAGTTGCTCGTGGCGCACGAGCAGCCCCAGTCGGTCGTCAGCCGGATCGCGGATCCCGCCACCCGCTGGGTCACGCTGACAATCACCGAGAAGGGCTATGGGCACTCCGGCGCGCCGGCGGGGGCCGAGCCTGCTGCCCGGCTCGATGCCACGCATCCCGACATCGCACACGACCTCGCTCATCCGGACCAGCCGCGCAGCGCGGTCGGCCTGCTACACGCGGCCCTGCTCCAGCGGCACCGGGCGCGCCTGGGCGGGCTGACGGTGCTCTCCTGCGACAACCTTTCCTGCAACGGCGACCTGCTGCGCGACCTGCTGCTGGCGTTCGATCGGATCCGCAATACCGGCGCGCACGGATGGATTGTCGACGAAGTGTGCCTGCCGAACACCATGGTGGACCGGATCGTTCCCCGCACCGGCCAGGCTGAGCGGGCGCTGGCCGAGGAACTGCTCGGCGTGACGGACGCCTGGCCGGTGATCACCGAACCGTTCCGCCAATGGGTCATCGAGGACCGCTTCGCCGGACCGAGGCCGGCGCTGGAGCAGAGCGGTGTGCAGTTCGTCAGGGATGTCAGGCCATACGAGACGATGAAGCTGCGGCTGCTCAATGCGGCGCATTCGACGATGGCGTGGCTGGCAGTGCCCGCGGGGATTGCAACCGTTGACCAGGCGATCGCCACGCCGGCCTGGCGGGACTTCATTCAAGCAATGTGGCGGGAGGAGATCATCCCGGGGCTCGACGCGGACGTGGTGGAGGCTGCGCCGGCGTACTGCGACAGCCTGCTGGCACGATTCGCCAATCCGGGGCTGGCGCACCTCACGGCCCAGATTGCAATGGACGGCTCGCAGAAGCTGCCGCTGCGCATCCTGTCATCGATCCGCGCCAACCTGCTCCGGAACCTGCCGATCGACCGCCTGTCGCTGGTGGTGGCGGCTTGGATCCGGTATCTCGAAGGCATCGACGAACAGGGACGGGCATACGCGCCGGACGATCCGCTCTTGCCGCAGCTGCAGCCGCTCGCCCGGGAGCGCAACGCAGGCGCAGCGGTGCGGGGCATGTTCACCGACATAGCCGTGTTCGGCGATCTGGCGGGCAACCAGATCCTGGCCGGCCGGACAGCGCATTGGCTGGCGCGCCTGCGCCAATCCGGCAGCCGCGACGTGGTCGCGCACGATGGGCTGCGCGATGGGCTGAGTGGCGCTCACTGAAGCCGATACATGAGGTGATCGATGCAAACCCTTGATTCCCGCCGCTCGAAACGGCTGCTTGCAAGGGCGCTGTCACATCCGTTTGCGGATACCGTCATGAACCTGTCACACGCCGCCCTTAAGGTGCTCGAAGTTGTCAACCTTAGAGGATCTCAGATCATGAAATGGACCCGCAGCCTCCTTGCCGGCGCAGCCCTCACGGCCCTGCCATTTGTCGCGCACGCGGTCGACATTACCGGTGCCGGTGCGACTTTTCCTGCGCCGGTGTACGCCAAGTGGGCCGAAGCCTACAAAGCGAAGACGGGCAATGCCCTCAACTATCAGGCGATCGGCTCCGGCGGGGGTATCAAGCAGATCAATGCGAAGACCGTCGATTTCGG
>JBBRJB010000244.1:0-5132 GCA_038220085.1 Burkholderiales bacterium | reverse complement strand
ATCCCCTCGGGAGTGGGTTCCTCGACCGGCGCAACGCACATCTCGTCGAAGGCCTTCATCCGCTTCGCGATGACGCCGGCCTCGGTCAGCCCGAGCGGCTCATATACCCGCCGCCAGAGCGTCGCTCTTGTACTGCTTATAGTAGTCGCTGGGCTGGACGAAGTAGAGGGGCTTGTGGGCGTTCGCTGGGCTGCGGTACGGTCCCAGCGGGTCAGGGCCCCCACGGCTATTTCGTTACGGCTGCACTGTTACAGGACGGGTATCGCGGCTCGGACATTTCAGGAGATCGCGCCACCGCCATGCCTCGGGTCCAGTTGCGCCTTACACCCCACCGACACCTCCTGCTCGAGCGCAATGATGAGGCGCCCGTCCTGGACGCGCAGGTAGCGGCACGGCTGGCCGATGCCTTCGGGCGGGGGACCGGGTATGGCCTGTTGCGGCTGGGGGCCGGTGAAGTCGGCCAAGCCTTGCCCCCCGACTTCGTCTGGTGGCGCGATTTCGCGGCACGCCATGTGGGGGCGGTCTGCCTGCATGCCTCGGGCGCGGCCTCGGATGCGCCGGCCGCGGCAATCTTGTCCGCCGTTCCCCCGCCGAACGAGGGCGACCTTGCCACGCTGGTGCTGACGGCGCCGATGACGCCGGGGGCGGAATACCTGAACGCGGATGTCCTGCTCGGGCTGTGGCGAGATCTGGGCGCCGCGTTCACCGCGTCACTGGTTGCCTCGGGCGCCGCGCTGCAGGCGTTTCTCAGGGCGCTGAATCCGGCCTGGAACCTGATCGGCCGGGTTCATTTCAACTTGGCGGAGAACCGCCGCGATCCGGATCTGCCATTCGCCTTCATGGCGACCTACAGCACGCGGCTGTCGGCCGGGGCGAGGGCCCAACATGTACCGTTGGGCCGGGCGCTGCGCGAATACGCCGGGGCCGCCAATCGTCACAAGCTGCTGTCGCTGCTGGTGCCGGTGCAGCGCGCGGCGGAGCGTTGCGTCTGGCTCAAGGCGATGGTGGATACCGGAGAGATCTTCCATCCATTGCGCTGGAGTCCGGCCGAGGCGGCACGGTTGTTGCACAGCGTGCCCGAGCTGGAAGGCGCTGGCGTGGTTGTGCGCGTGCCCGCCAACTGGCGGGCAGGCCGCCCACCGCGCCCGCAGGTGACAGCCACGGTCGGCGCCCGTCCGCCGTCCGGCGCCGGCCTCGATGCTCTGCTCGACTTCCAGATGGACGTGACGCTGGAGGGCGCGCCGCTCACGGGGGTGGAAATGGCCGCACTGCTCGCCGGCACCGAGGCGCTGGTGCTGCTGCGCGGTCAATGGGTGGAGATCGATCGACCGCGTCTGGAGATCGCGATGCGCCGCTTCGCCGAGGCGCAAGACTTTGCCAGGCGGGATGGCCTGGCATTCGCCGACGCCATGCGCCTGCTGGCCGGCGCTGCGGTCACCGGGGATGACGAGCAGACCACCGTCGCCGAGTGGTCGGAAGTGACGGCCGGCCCGTGGCTGGCCGAAACGTTGAAGACGCTGCGAAATCCTGATGGCGATGGCGTCGACCCCGGCACGGCCCTGAAGGGAAGCCTGCGCCCCTACCAGAAGGCGGGAGTTGAATGGCTCCACCTGCTGTCCGGGCTTGGGCTTGGCGCCTGCCTGGCCGACGACATGGGGCTGGGCAAGACCATACAGGTGCTGTCACTGCTGCTGATCCTGAAGCGGCAGAAGACCGACCACAAGCCCAGCCTGTTGGTGGCGCCAGCATCGCTGCTCGCCAATTGGGCGGCGGAGATCGAGCGCTTCGCACCTAGTCTGAACGCCCAGATCGTGCATTCCTCGGCGATGACGAAGGATGATCTCAAACACCTGGCGGGCGATGGCGTATCCGGCCTGGATCTGGCGATCACGAGCTATGGCGCCCTGCTGCGCGTGCCGGTGCTGCGGGAAACGTCCTGGCGCTTCGCGGTGTTGGACGAGGCGCAGGCGATCAAGAACCCCAACTCCAAGCAGACCCGGGCGGCCAAGGCCCTGAAGGCCGAGGCGCGCATTGCCCTGACCGGAACGCCGGTCGAAAACCACCTGGGAGACCTCTGGTCGATCTTCGACTTCATCAATCCGGGCCTGCTCGGAAGCGCGAAGGACTTCGGCCGCTATACCAAGGCGCTGGCCGAACGGCCGCACAACCCGTACGGCCCGCTGCGCGATCTTGTCCGGCCCTACATTCTGCGCAGGATGAAGACCGACAAGACCGTCATCGCCGACCTGCCGGACAAGACCGAGGTCAAGGCGTTCTGTCTGTTGAGCCGCAAGCAGGCCGCGCTCTATGCCCAGACGGTCGCTGATCTGACCGAAGCGTTGCAGGACAGCGATGGGATCCAGCGCAAAGGCATCGTCCTGGCGACGCTGATGCGGCTGAAGCAGATCTGCAATCATCCCTCACAGTGGCTGAACGAGAATTCGTGGGCCGAAGCGGACAGCGGCAAATGGGCCCGCCTGCGCGAGATTGCCGGGGTGGTCGCCGCCCGCCAGGAGAAAATGCTGGTGTTCACCCAGTTCCGCGAAATGGCGGCCCCGCTGGCGGACTATCTCGGCGGGGTATTCGGTCGCCCCGGGCTGGTTCTGCACGGAGAGACCCCGGTAAGAAACCGCAAGGCGCTGGTGCAGACCTTTCAGGAGGACGAGACTGTGCCGTTCTTCGTTCTGTCGTTGAAGGCGGGGGGCTCGGGCCTGACACTGACCGCGGCGTCCCACGTCGTGCACTTCGACCGGTGGTGGAACCCGGCGGTGGAAAACCAGGCCACGGACCGCGCCTTCCGGATAGGCCAGAAGAACAACGTGCTGGTCCACAAGTTCGTCTGCCAAGGCACGGTCGAGGAGAAGATTGACGCCCTGATCGAGGCAAAGAAGGGCCTGTCTGAAGACGTGCTGGCCGCCGGTGACGAAATCGCTCTGACCGAGATGAAGAATGAGGACCTTCTGCGGATGGTGACCCTGGACCTGAAATCGGCGATGGAGGAGTGAGTCGGATGGCTCGCGGGTATGGCGGAGGATGGGCGCCCTACGTTCCTGTCGCGCAGCGCCGGAAGATGGCCGAGCGCGAGGTGGAGAAACTGCGCAAGAAAGGGCGCCCGGTCGCCCCCGTCACCATCGAGGGGCGCACGATCGCCAGGACCTTTTGGGGCAAGGCGTGGTGCGACAATCTGGAGAGCTACGGCGACTACGAGACCCGCCTGCCACGGGGCCGAACCTATGTCCGCAATGGTGCGGTCGTCGACCTCCAGATCTCACCGCTCGAGATCAAGGCGATGGTCAGCGGGTCGTCGATCTACAAGGTCACCGTGACGATCAAGGAGTTGGCGCCGACCCTGTGGAATTCGATCTGCAAGGAGTGCGCTGGCGGGATTGATTCGCTCGTCGAACTGCTGCAGGGCCGGTTCTCCAAAGGTGTGATGGAACGGATTTGCCGTCAGGATAGGGGCCTGTTTCCGAGGCCGTCAGAAATCCGCTTCTCCTGCAGCTGCCCGGACGGGGCCCGGATGTGCAAGCACGTCGCTGCGGTGCTGTACGGCGTCGGCGCCCGGCTCGACGAAAGGCCGGAGCTCATGTTCCGGCTGCGCGCGGTGGACGAGAACGATCTGGTGGCAGGTCTTGACGGGGCGACGCCCTTCCCGAACCAGCCGCCCGATGCCGGGCAAATCCTGGAGACCGACGACCTCTCGGCCCTGTTCGGTCTGGATATGGAGGATGCAGGAAACGCGCCCGCAGCGCATGGCGCGGCTCCAGAAGCACCCGAGCCGGCGAACCAATCCGTGAGGAAGCGTCCCGGCACATCCAAATCCCGCAGCGCCGGCAAGGTCCCGAAGGTCACAAAACTCCGCTGAGCTGACCGAGGGTGCTTCGCCTCCCTGCGATCGCAAGATCCGAGCGCCGTCCAGGAAAGGGATTCGACGCATCAGGTCCGGCAAGCGCCACGCGATCGATCAGCTGTAATTGCTCCGTAACAGCGGCGCGCGGAGTCCGGGACCTGCGTTCTGATTCGCTCAGCCCGTCAATTTCCCCCGCCAGCGCGATCCAGTGCCCTACGCCGGAATGCGCGTTATTTCCTTTTACTTCGCAATATCAATGTGTTCGTTGACTATCAGCGCGCGATCCGCACTGTGGACCGCAGAGATCCAGAACGCAGATTGTCCATGCCCAAGCTCACCAAGCGCCTCGTCGATGCTGCAGAAACCCGGCCCGCCGAATTCTTCGTCTGGGACAGCGAGATCCCCGGCTTCGGCCTGCGGGTCCTGCCGAGCGGGCGCCAGGGTTACGTGGTTCAATACCGCGCGGGACGCCGTTCGCGACGGATCAGCCTTGGCCCCAGCACCGTGCTGACCTGCGAGCAGGCGCGCAACCGGGCCATCGCCATCGTCGCCGCCGCACGCAACGGCAAGGACCCGGCCGCCGAGCGCGATGCCGGGCGCAAGGCGATCACCGTCAGGGAACTGGCGGAGCGGTTCGACAAGGAACACATCGCCATCCGCGTGAAGGCCAGCACGGCGAAGGAATACCGACGCAACTTCAGACGCTTCATCCTGCCCGCGCTCGGCCAACTGACCGTCACCGGGATCACGCGGGCGGATGTGGCGAAGTTCCACCATGACCTCCGCCACATCCCGTATCAGGCGAACCGTTGCCTCGAGGTGGTCTCGAAAATGTTCAGCCTCTCCGAGATGTGGGGGCTACGCCCGGACGGGACGAACCCGCGCAAGCACATCCGGAAATACCCGGAGGAGAAGCGCGAGCGATTCCTCAGCGCCGCCGAATTGCGTGGCATCGGCGAGGTTCTGCGCGAGATGGAGGCCGAAAGGGTGGAACTGCCCTCGGCGCTCCTTGCCGCGCGACTGCTGATCCTGACCGGCTGTCGCCTGAACGAGATCATGTCCCTGAAATGGGCGTACGTCGATCCCACGGATCGCGTGCTTCGCCTGCCCGACAGCAAGACCGGCGCCAAGGTGGTACATATCGGCCAGCCTGCTGCGGAGCTCCTTCGAGACGCCCATCGCATCGCGGGCAACCCTTGGGTCATCACCGGCACGCTGCAAGGCAAGCCGCTCAGCGACCTTCAGCCATTCTGGCAGCGCGTGCGGGCACGGGCCTGTCAAC
>JBBRJB010000243.1:0-5138 GCA_038220085.1 Burkholderiales bacterium | reverse complement strand
GTCGCGGAAATAACCGGTCACCGGATCGTAGGAGCAGGCCAGCAACTGGCCGCCGAGCACATTCTTGGCTTGCATGGGAGAGTCTCTAGTCTTGTTTAGCCTGCTATGTCGCCGGCGTCCGTCCGTCAAGCCGGGGGAATGAGCACCTGGTCGATGATTTTACCGTCGTGGTCCTCTACCCGGATGCGCGCCGGCAACATCGCCATGCCGTCGGCGAGCCAGACGTCGATCTTGGGGTCCTCCGGATCCGACTCGTTGCGCACGGTGAGGCGTAGGGCCGACAGCGACCCGCGCACGGTGTTGACCGACTCGCCGCCCACCACGCCGAAACTGGGCTTGTCGATTCGCTTCATCGAGGCGAGCGGCAGGATGAAACGCCGGCCGGGTTCGAATCGCGCCGGACTGCGGCGCGCCATCAGGCCAAGCTGATAGAAGATCGAAAGCCGGTCCTGGGTGCCTGGCAGCAGCGACACTTCGGGCGGATCCCCGACGCCGATCATCCGGCCGCGCTCATAGTCAAACAGGATCACCCGCTCCGGTCGTTTGCCACGGCGCTCCGCATACCGCTCGGGTAGCAATCCTTGTGCACCGATCCGGCCCTTGCTGTTCTGGATCAGGTTGCCCGAGTAGAACAAGGCGGCCACGCCGATCGCCTTGGCCTGAGTGCTGATCTCATAGCTGTCGGCATCGTGCTGCAGCCGATAGCGCACTTCCGCGACGGGAAGATCCCGGCTCATATCGCCATAGAAGAC
The DNA here is from genome assembly GCA_038220085.1 of Burkholderiales bacterium. GTDB lineage: Bacteria > Pseudomonadota > Gammaproteobacteria > Burkholderiales > Burkholderiaceae_E > Lautropia. The sequence goes on along the minus strand of JBBRJB010000243.1, from coordinate 4,386 downwards.
CTGGAACCGCTGCTCGCCCGGGTCCGGCAACCCTACCGGCCCGCCGGCCGCTTGCGCCGCCAGCATGCTGCCGGATGTCCATGACGACAGCAGGGCAAGCGGCATCGAAGTCACCAGGAGCCGCCGGACACTTCTCAACCGGTCGCGCTGCCGACCGGGATCGCGAGACATGACGGGCAAAGTCACAGGTTCCTTCAGATAGAGCGATTCGGCCGCTTGCGGAAATCGGCGGAAATTGGCGGCAACGGCGGCAATGGGGACCGTAAGCGGCAGTAAGTCGCGACGGCCTCCGACTCAGCCCTATACTATCCCAGCACGCCAACCCTATTTCTCAGCGACGTGAAGATCCGGTTTCACAGCATCTGGAAGATCCTGCCGGTTCCCGTTATTACACTGGAACGCATGCCGGGGCGCCTGGTGGGGCTGTGCGTGGGCCCGTTCGTGGTGGTCCGGGAGGACTATGCTGCTGATTACCCCACCATCGTCCACGAACTGACCCACTGCAAGCAGTTCTGGCGAGGACTGGCGCTGCTTCACCTGATCCGCTACTACGGCAGCAGGAGGTACCGCCTCAAGGCCGAACTCGAGGCCTTCCGCGCCGAACTCGACGCCTGCGCCCCTGCCGAGCGTCGACAGCGGCTCAACGAATCCGCCCGCTCGCTGGCCAGCAGTTACTCACTCGGCCTGGATACCGAGGCCTGCCGCCTCCTGCTGAGCAGCCCCGGCCTGTCGCCGTCCCACAGGGATCGCCCCTACCGCGCCGGCTACATCGAGAGCGTGCCGTCGGTGATGCCGGCACGCGTCGAGCGCCGGCAGGCCCGGAACGATCGCCGTGCGCCCGGACGTCGCGGCGCCGCTGGCCAGGACCGGCACCCGGAACACATTCGCCGCACCCAGGTCGATCGCCGCAAGGCCATGGCCAGGCCCGCGGCGCGCCATTCCAGCCGCCTTACCCCGTAGGGCGGCCCCTTCCCATACTCGGCCTATAGGCGAATCGAGCGATTCGGGAGTTCGTCCTGGGTGCTCGGCAAGGCAGGCAGCGCCGATTCGAGCGCTTCGTTGATCGCCCGGATAGACTCGACGACACCGTCGACATGCCGGCCCTCGCGGCAGGCCTTCGTCACGCTGGCGCAGATTTCCTGCCAACGCCCTTCCGGCAGGCACCGGTAGGCGCCCCGATCGGCGACGATCTCGACCGCGTGATCAGCCCACAACAGGTAGATCAGGACGCCGGTGTTTTCTTCGGTGTCCCAGAGCCCCTGCTGCGAAAAGACTTCGAGCGCCCGATCGCGCGGCGTCGCGTCGGACCAGAGCCGATAAATATCCAATTCCGCCTCCAGTGCGAACCGCAACTCGCCGCGATGCCGGCTCTCGCCGTTGGCGATCGCCGATTCGATGCGCTCGAAGGCAGCGTCGTCAAAGGTGGCGCTCATGTGGCGGCTTCCCGCCCAGCGATGCCGCCAGAGCCGCGCAAGCAGCCCTTTGGTCGAGCGACGTTCACCAGCCACCGGAAGCCCCCCCGCCGCCGAATCCCCCGCCGCCGCCGCTGAAGCCACCGCCGCCGCCGAAACCGCCTCCGCCACTGCCACCACGGCCGCCCCAGCCGCCGGGCAGGATCACCGGGCCGTTGCGATAGGTATGCCGTCCCGCCTGCCGCAGACCGGTGCCTCCCGGCGCGATCAGCAGCACCAGGACGAACACCGCCAGGGCCGCCCCGACAGCGAGCCAGACCGAACCGATTGCCAAAGCCCCGAGCAGTCCTGCGCCGAGCCCCCCGGCGCCGGCACCGAGCAGGCGGCCAGCCACGGACGACAGGATCGTGCCCGCGACAAACGAGAAAACCAGCACCGGAATGAAACCGAAGCCGCCATTGCCCTCCTGGCCTGCGGCGGCGCGCTCCCAGGCAGGCGGAAGGTCTTCACCCTCGATCCGGGCACGCAGATCCTGCAGGCCCGCCTGGATTCCACCGAAGTAGTCCCCGCTCCGGAATCGGGGGCTGATCGACTCGTCGATGATGCGTTTCGCGATGCCGTCGGTGATGGCGCCTTCGAGTCCGTAGCCGACCTCGATCCGCAGGCGACGGTCCTGCTTGGCGATCAATAGCAGCACGCCGTCGTCGACCGGAGCGGCGTTGGGGTCGCCGGTCGCCCGCTGCGCGCGTTCCTTGCCCCGGCCGAGCTTCCAGGCATCGGCAACACGGATCCCGTACTGCTCGATCGCTTCCGGCTGGGTGGTCGGGACCATCAGCACAGCCACCTGCGCGCCCTTGCTGCGCTCGAGATCGGCGAGCATCGCCTCGAGTGCTTCCACCTGCTGCGGCGCCAGCGTGCCGGTGAGGTCCGTGACGCGAGCCTTCAGGGGAGGAATCGGCTGCAGCGACTGCGCCGGCGCCGCGAAAGTACTGAGCAGGCCGACGATCAGAAGCAGGCCGGCCAGGGCCAGACGCGCCAGACCGCCCGCCCGTGGCGTCAGCCGCGCCGAGGGCGCCGCGCGCTCGTCATCGGTGAGCGTGGTCATGACCGCGAGGTCACTTCCCCGCAGGCGCCGGAGCGCCGAAATCCACGCTCGGCGGCCTCGCGATCGCGCGCTCGTCCTCGACCGTGAATTGCGGTTTGACTTCGTAGCCGAGGGCCATCGCGGTGAGGTTGACCGGGAACTGCCTGACCAACACGTTGTAGGCGTTGACCGAATCGATGTACCTTTTGCGCGAGACGGCAATCCGGTTCTCGGTACCCGCAAGTTCGGCCTGAAGCTCCCGGAAGTTCTGATCGGACTTCAGTTGCGGATAGTTCTCCGCCACCACCAGCAGGCGTGCCAGCGCACTGCCCATGTCAGCCTGGGCGGACTCGAACTGCTTCAGCGAACCGCTGTCGCCGGGATTGACCTGGATCTGACCGACCCGGGATCGGGCTTCGGTCACGCGCGTCAGCACTTCTTTCTCCTGCGCCGCGTAGCCCTTGACCGTGTTCACCAGGTTCGGTATCAGGTCTGCCCGCCGCTGGTACTGGTTGAGGACTTCGGCCCAGGCCTGCTTGGTGCCCTCGTCCGAGCTCTGGATGCTGTTGTAGCCGCAACCGGTCAGCAGCGCCACGGCCAGGATCGCCAGCAGTCTGCGCAGCAGCCTGCCGCCGTCGACGGCCCCCGGGGCCGGATCGGGATGCGCAAAACCCGGCAGGTCTGCTCCTGTCTTGATCACCGTACATGCTCCTCGTTGAACCGCGATGAAAATGCGGCAGCCGGTGTGGACCGGCGGCGCGCTCGCCTTGCTGCGGCGCATGCCATCATAGCGCCGCCGCCAGCGGGTCGTCGGAATTGGCCACTCGCTGCGCAGTCGAACCCGATCGCGGGATAATCGCGCATGCCCAGATTAAATCTATCCAATCCAGTTAAAGCCGTCCTGGCGCTGACCCTGCTGTGCGCGGCCACCACCGGCTTGACCGCGGTGACCGGGCAAACCGCCGTGCAGTCGCAGTCCGCTTCATCGGCGACCGCGGCGGCGAACGGGCCCGGCCTGACCGCCCAGCCGGCGCAGGCCGATCAGCTTGCGCACGCGTTCGCGGCCTACGAGGCGGGCGCGGTGGATGAAGCGCAGCGCCTCTACCTGATCGCCGCCGGCGCCGGTAGCGCACTGGCCGGCTACAACGCGGCGGTGATCCGACTCAGTGGTGAAAGCCGGACGCCATCCGAGCAGGAAGCAGTGCGGCTGCTGCGGCAAAGCGCGGCTGAGGGATTCGTGCTGGCTCAGCACATGCTCGCCACCTTGTACGAGCGCGGCGAGTTCATTCCGGCATCACAGGCCGATGCAGTGAACTGGTACCGCCAGGCCGCCGATCAAGGCCATGTGGAAGCCCAGTTGGCCCTGGCCACCCAGTTCTTTCTCGGACGAGGAACGGCACCTGACCTGATCGAAGCGGCCCGCTGGTACCGCCGGGCCGCCGAGGCAGGCGACGTCGGCGCCCAGTACATACTCGCATCGATGTACGAGAAGGGCAACGGCGTGGCGATCGACCTGGAGCAGGCCTTGACCTGGTATTCCGCCGCTGCCCGTCAGGGGGACCTGGTGGCCTCCCTGAAGGCCAAGGAAGTGGTGCAGTTGCTGTCGTCCCAGCGCGCGCGCTGACGTCACTTGCGGCGCAAGGCTGCGTGCACTTTTCTGAACTTGGCCAGCTTGGGCGCGACCACCATCGTGCAATATCCCTGGCTGGGATGCTGCTCAAAGTACCGCTGGTGATTCGGCTCCGCGGGCGAGTATTCGGACAGCGGTGAAATCTCGGTCACGATCGGATCGCGAAAGACCTTGTCCCGTTCCAGCGTATCGACGAACCGGCGCGCCACCGCTGCCTGCGCCTCGTCGTGATAGAAGATCGCCGATCGATACTGGCTGCC
>JBBRJB010000242.1:0-5158 GCA_038220085.1 Burkholderiales bacterium | reverse complement strand
ACCAGGACGGAGTCGGGGTGGCTGTCGAGCAGCGGCTGCAGGGCACGGCAGGCCTGCACCGGATGCATGCGTCCCGGCTGCGCCGCCTGCGCCTGGTCCCAGGCGCCGGGCCGATACGCGATTGCCTGCCCGACTTCGTCGCGCCAGCCGCCGGCTTGGGGATTGGTCCGGCGGGCGGCGTCGGTCAGCGCCGTGATTGCCGAGGCGGCGGTGGCGTCGTGGCGTTGAGTCAGGCGCGCGCCAAGCAGTTGCTGCGCCCGCGCGCTGTCGGCAGGACCGCTGTCGACCAGGAGGAATTCGCAGTCGGCGGCGAAGGTCGGCGGCTTGCCGAACTTCAGAGTGAAATCGAGCCGTTTGCCCAGCAGCAGGACGCAGTCGGCTTGATTGAGCATCTCGGCGAAGGCGCCCAGGGCCGGATCGTTGATACCCCGGGGGCTCTGCATGCCGACCACCGCAACGCCGCTGGCCTGGGCAAGTGCCTGGCAATGGCGGCGCGCGCTTGCGGTCATCGAGGCCGGGCCGGTGAGTATCAGTGGACGGGATGCCTTGTGCAGGCGGGCTAACAGGCCGGCGGCGGCGGTGGCGGAGAGTTGCGGGCTGAATTCGGCGGACTGGTCCGGGTTCGGCGCAGCGGCCGTCCCCGCCGCGGCAGTCGCCCGGCCGGTGCTGGCGGGCGACACGGTCGCCTCGAGCGCGTCCGAGGGAATGCTGAGATGAACCGGCCCGGGCCGGCCGGCAGCGGCAATGCGCATCGCCAGCGCCAGGTCGGTGGCCACCGAATCGGCCCCCGCGCAAGTCCAGGAGGCCTTGGCGACCGGGGCCGCCATGTCCGCCTGGCGCATTTCCTGGAAGGCGCCCTGGCCGAGTTGCGCCAGCGGTGCGTGCCCGGAGATCAGCACCAGCGGCGACTCGGCCATCAAGGCGGTATACAGCGCCGAGACCGCATTGGCGTGGCCTGGCCCGCCGGTTACCAGGGCAATGCCGACCTCGCCGGTCAGCCGCGCCCAGGCGTCGGCCATATGCACCGTGGCCGCCTCGTGACGGGTATGCAGCAGGTCGATCCCCGAGCCGATGGTGGCGTCGAATACCGGCATCACGTGGTTGCCGGAGAGGGTGAAGAGGTGCTTGACGCCCGCATCCGAGAGGGTGTCGATGAGGGCGTCGGCGCCGCGCTTGGCCATAGGGAAGTTCCTTCTTTAAAGCGGTTCGCGCTATGCGATAGCGCGACTATTTCAGTTCGATGCCCAGGCGCTTGCCGATCCGGTCGTACAGTTCGAACTGGCTCGCGACGAAGCGACGGGTGTCGGCCGGTGTCATGACGCTCGGCATGCCGCCGATGCGCGCGGTGCCGGCAAGCCACTGCGGATCCGTCGCGACCTTGGCCAGCGTATCCCGCCAGAAGGCAACCAGGTCCGCCGGCATCCCGGGAGGGCCGTAGAGCGCGCTCCACCCGATCACGGCCTCCAGTTGCGGGTATCCCAGTTCACGTACCGTCGGCACATCGGGAATGTCCTGCCAGCGCTCGGGCGTCGTGGTGAAGAGCGCGCGCATGCGTCCGCCCTTGAGGTTGCCGATCAGCGATGTCAGGTTGCCGCAGTTGAAGTCGACGTCCCGGGACAGCACCGCCAGGGCTGCATCGCCGCCGCCCTTGTAGGTGATCTGCACCGCTGCGTCAGGGCCCAGGCCCAGCGCATCGAACATCATCTGCGGGCCCAGGTTCAGGATGGTGCCGGCGCCGGAAGTGCTGTAGTTCAGCTTGCCGGGATTCGCGCGTAGCGCGGCCGCGAGATCCGCAAAAGTGCGATAGGGCGAATCGGCATGCACGGCGCAGACGAACGGATTGCGCTCGAGCAGGCCCAGGAAGGTGAAGTCGTCCCAACGGTAGCTCAGGTTGCGCTGCAAGGCCGGCAGCAGTGCCTGCGAACCGATCCTCGAAAGCAGCAGCGTATAACCGTCCGGCCTGGCTTCCTTGACCACTTGAGAGCCGATCGCGCCGCTTGCGCCGGCGCGGTTCTGCACCACTACCGGCTGCGTGACCACCTTCTGCAGGGCGGCCGCCAGGTTGCGCGCCGACAGATCGGCGTCGCCGCCGGTGCTGAACGGCACGATCACCGAAACCGGCCGTTCCGGATACGACTCGGCGCCGGCGACCGCGGCAAAGGCAAGTGACGCTGCTGCGACGGTGGCGGTCACCAGATGTCCCGGGAAATTCATTGCTTGTCTCCTTGTAGTTTGATGCTGCATTTGAAAGCTTCGCGATGCGCGGTCCTGAATCCTGGGGTGCCGGGTCGCTACCGCGCAGTGGCCGCGGCGATCAAAGTTTCGCCCGGTTGCACGCGCGTGAAAGCCACCGCCTCGCGCCGCAGACGCAACCCGCCCTGGAGCTCGGTCACGACGGTGAAAGTGGACTGCTGCAGTTCACTGGTGTCGGGAAAGTCTTCGCGGAAATGGGCGCCTCGGGAGTCATCCCGCGCCAGCGCGGCCGTGGCGATCGTCCGGCTGACGGCGATCAGGCTGCGCAGGTTGATCCAGTCGTGCCAGCTCAAGTTGAAGGCGCGATCGCCGTCGGCAACGGCACACTCCAAAAGCTCCGCGTCGAGCAGCGCCAGGCGGCCGAGCGCGCGTTCCAGGCCTTGCGCGGTGCGCAGGATGCCGACATCGCTCCACATGGTTTCATAGAGGGACTCGCGGATGAGGCCGAGATCGTGTCGGGCGCCGGCGCTGTTCCTGAAGGGCAGTTCGTGCGCGGCGATGCTGCCGTGTATCGCTCCCTCATCCGGTTCCCGGTAGTCCATGCCGGCCTTCAGGACGGCGGCCATGCTTTCGCCGGCCAGGCCGCCGAAGACGGTGGAGTTCGCGACGCCGTTGCCGCCGAGCCGGTTGGCCCCGTGCACGCCACCGGTGTCCTCTCCGGCCGCAAAGAGGCCCGCCAGCGGCGTGGTGCAGTCGAGCCGGAACATCGCCCCGCCCATCATGTAATGGGCGGTCGGCACCACCTCGACCAGGCCTGCGGCGAGATCGAAGCCGCAGTCGGCGCAACGCTCGACCATGCCCTTGAACTGGCGCCGGACGCTGTCAGGGCCGAGATGGTGCATCTGGATGAAGACGCCGCCGTTCGGCGAAGTCCGCCCGGCTCGCATTTCCGAATAGATCGAGCGCGAGACGATGTCGCGGGTGGCGCGCTCGCCATTCGGGTGGTAGTCCTGCATGAAGCGATGATGGCTGCCGTTCAGCAGCCACCCGCCGGCGCCGCGCAACCCTTCCTCCAGGACCGTGCCGGTCATCCGGGTGCCTCCTCCCGCCAGCAGGCCGGTCGGGTGGAACTGCACCATCTCCATGTCCCGCAGCGGCAGGCCGGCCCGCAAGGCCATCGCCAGGCCGTCGCAACTCTTGTCGCCGGACGGGGTGTGGTACTTGTACATGGTCGGCCCGCCGCCGGTGGCGAGCAGCACCGTCTTGGCCTGCACGAAGACATAACCGCCGGTGCGCATGTCGATCATCAGCACGCCGGCGATGGCGGATCCGTCCACCGTGCGGATGAGTTCGATCGCGCGATGCTCCTCCAGTCGCAGGATGCCGCGTGCCCAGACCTGTTCGGCCAGCCGGTTGATGATCTCGATGCCGGTGAGGTCGCCCTTGTGCACCGTCCGGTCGAAGGTCTGGCCGGCAAAGGCCTTCTGGTGGATGCTTCCGTCGGGGTTGCGATCGAAGAAGCACCCGAGTTCGTTCTCGAGTTCGTGAATCCGCTCGATCGCCTTGTTGACCAGTGTCCAGGCCAGATCCTGATCGGCGAGCCACTTGCTGCCTTCGATCGTGTCCATGAAGTGGCGTTCGATGGAATCGCCGGGGGCGAGCGCGACGTTGTAGCCACCCTGGACCATCCGGGTGCAGCCGCTCTTGCCGAGCAGGCCCTTGACCGCGATCGTGATCGACAGTGACGGGTCCGCCTGGTGCGCATGCAGCGCGGCGAACAGGCCTGCGCCGCCGGAGCCGAGGATGAGGATGTCGGTCTGGTGGCGCACCAGGGCGCCGTGCACCGGCCTGCCGGGCGCCGGACTGCTGGGCGCCGGGCTCATTGCGACTTGACGCCGAGTCCCGCCAGCACCTCGGCGCGGCGCGCTGCCACGTCATGACGTACCGTGTCGTAGAGGCTGCCGCCGTGGCTGTCCATCGCCACCAGCAGGGGCCCGAAGTCGCGGATCCTGAACTTCCAGAGGGACTCGGGATTGAGGTCGTCCATGTCCACGTCCGTGATCTGCTCGATCCAGGTGGTTTCCAGCGCGGCCGTGCCGCCGATGATGGCGAGATACACGCCGCCGAGTTCGCTGAAAGCCGCCTGCGACGCCTCGCGCAGCCCGCCCTTGCCGATGACGATGCGAACGCCGTATTCCTGCATCAGCGGGCGGGTGAAGCGTTCCATCCGGTCGGAAGTGGTGGTGCCGATACACACCGGCGCGTAGCCGGCAGGGTTGTCTGCATCCACCGCGACCTTGCGGACGTTCGGTGCGGTGTGGATCACCGCGTGACCCGCGAGGTCGAACCGGGTGGTCCGGCCGCGATCGAACAGGTGGATCTGGGTCGCGTCGCGAATGCCGAACAGCATCGACTGCAGCGTCACGGTGTCGTTGATGCGCAAGGCTCGAACCTGCGCTTCGCTCAGCGGCATGGTGAGGTCGTGGTGGGCCATGATCAGAATCCGTACGCCGTGCCGGCCGGCGTGAAGGTCGCGCGTGCCCGGCGCGCCGAGTGACACTGCATGTTGACGGCGATCGGATTCATGGTGATGTGGGTGGCGGCGAGTTCCACATGGACCGCAAACGCGGTCGAGTCGCCGCCCAGTCCCTGGGGGCCCACGCCGAGCTGGTTCACGGCCTTTCCCAGCGCCTGCTCGAGCGCCGCGCCTTCCGGATCCGCGCAATGGCTGCCGAGCGCACGGGTGGCGGCGCGCTTGGCAAGGGCGACGCACAGGTCGGAGGTGCCACCCAGGCCGACGCCGACGATGGTGGGCGGGCAGGTCTTGCCGCCCGCGGCGATCACGCAGTCCACCACGAAGGTCTTGATGGCCGTGATTCCCTCGGCGGGGATCGCCATCTTCAGGAACGAGTTGTTTTCCGAGCCGCTGCCCTTGGGCACCATTTCGATCTCCAGCGTGTCGGGG
>JBBRJB010000241.1:0-5207 GCA_038220085.1 Burkholderiales bacterium | reverse complement strand
GTCCGGTTGCTCAACCTGAAGCCGGATTCGATCGTCGCGACCTGGGACCGCAAGGACATCGACGCCACCTTCATCTGGTACCCGGTCCTGGGCGACGTGGTGGAGAAGAACGGCAAGATCATCCTGACCTCCGGCGACTTGGCGGACCAGGGCATCCTGGTGTTCGACGGCATCGTGGTGCGCAACGAGTTCAAGAAAAAGAGTCCCGACCTGGTCCTGGCGTACCTGAAGGAGTACGACCGGCTGTGCACCCTGTACCGCGAAAAGCCGCAGGAGGTGATCCAGACGCTCTCGCCCTACCTGAACCTGGCACCGGAGAAGACCAAGGCCTACGTGGATTCCTTCCACTCGCTCACGCCGAAGGAAATGGCCTCCGACAAGTGGATGGGCATGCCGGGCGCAAAGGACACCGGGGTGCTCAAGACGCTGCGCGACCAGGCCGAATTCCTCAAGAGCGCCGACCAGATGCGCAAAGTCCCGGAGAGTTTCGAGCGCTACGTCGACTCCTCGTTCCTCGCCAAGATGGTCTGACCTCGATTGGGATTGCAACTCGACCCTTCCCCGGTTCCCGGCCCGGACTCCGGGCGTCGCCTGAGCAGAGAGCCCGCTGTCGATTCGACGGATACGTCGCCGCTCCAGACGGTCGACCTGAGCGCTGCGCGCGCCGATGCGAAGGTGCAGATCCGGCAGGTCTCGAAGCAGTTCGGCGTGGGCACCTCGGCGGTGCGCGCGCTCGAGGCCATCGACCTGGCGATCATGCCGCAGGATTTCCTGTGCGTGGTCGGCCCCTCGGGCTGCGGCAAGAGCACGCTGCTCAACATCCTGGCGGGATTCGAGACGCCCTCCACCGGCACGGTCCTGCTGGACGGCCAGCCGGTGAGCGGTCCGGGCGCGGAGCGCGGGGTGGTGTTCCAGCAGGGCGCCTTGTTCAACTGGATGTCGGTGGTGGACAACGTCGCTTTCGGTCCGCTCGCGCGCGGCGTGTCGTCCCGCAAAGCCCGGCAGACCGCGATGGAGCATGTCGAGATGGTCGGCCTGACCGGATTCGAGGATCGATATCCCTACGAGTTGTCCGGCGGCATGCAGCAGCGGGTCGGGATCGCGCGGGCGCTGGCCAACAACCCGGAGGTGCTGCTGATGGACGAGCCGTTCGCGGCGCTCGACCAGCAGACCCGCGAGTTGCTGCAGGAGGAACTCAAGCGCATCTGGCGGCGCAGCGGCAAGACCGTGCTCTGGATCACGCACAGCATCGACGAGGCGCTGTTCCTGGCGACCCACATCCTGGTCATGACCGCCCGCCCGGGCCGGATCAAGGCGAGCTTCCGGTCGAGCTTCCACCAGGATCCGGATCCGCTGGTGACCACCAGCGCCGCGTTCAGCGAAGCCAAGCGCACGATCGTGAGCCTGCTGCGCGACGAGTCCCTTGCCGCACAACGCCAGGAAGGGGTCCGGCGTGGCTGACGCGAACGATGCGAGCGCGGTGACCGCCAGCGCGGCGGGCGCGACGGCCAGCGGCGAGCGAACCGCCAAGTCGATCGAGGACCGGCGCCGACGCCTGCTCACCTTCTTGTCGTTCGGCGGCATGCTGTTCACCTGGTTTGCCCTGACCGGCTTCGGCTTCGGCACCGGATCCGCGCTGGTCAGCCCCGTGTTCCTGCCGTCGCCCGGGGCCGTGGTAGAGCGGTTCGTGATCCTTTCCACCACCGGCTACCAGGGCTCTTCGCTGCTGCACCATGTCGCCATCAGCATGATGCGATTCGGTATCGCCTTCGCGTTCTGCGTCGTGGTCGGCGTCGGTGTGGGCCTGCTGATGGGCATGAGCCTGACCGCCCGCGCGCTCCTGGATCCGCCGATCGAGGTGACCCGGCCGATCCCCAAGCTCGCCTTGCTGCCGCTGTTCATCATCTGGTTCGGGATCGGGGAACTCTCCAAGGTCCTGGTGATCATCTCGGCGCTGTTTCCGCTGATGTCGATCAGCGCGATGCAGGCAGTGCGCGGCGTGAGCCTGCGCAAGATCCAGGCGGCCTACTCGCTGGGCGCTTCGCGCTGGACGGTGTTCCGGCGGGTGCTGCTGCCGGCCAGCCTGCCCGGCATCTTCACCGGCATCCGGGTCAGCATCGGCATCGGCGTCACGATGCTGGTCGGCGCGGAACTGATCGCCACCAGTGACGGCGTCGCCTGGATGGCCTTGAGCGCTGCCGATTTCCTGCTCACCGACGTGGTGCTGGTCGGCGTGCTGATCATGGCCGCCATCGGCTATGGCCTGGATCGCATCGCCCGGCTGATCGAGAACAGGCTGGTTCACTGGAGCGGCAAGGACGGTTGACATGGAATTACCTGGAAAGGGCGTCGCGCGCGCTGAACTCGATGCCCGCATGGACGAGGCCAAGGCGCAGGACGTGGACTGGCGCGGTGGGCGGATCGGCGTGTACATCCACTACGGCGGCGAGGATGTGCTCGACGTCGCCAAGCAGGCCTACCTCAAGTTCTTCTCGGAGAACGGCCTCGGTCCCAAGGCCTTCCCGAGCCTTGCGCGCTTCGAGCAGGATGTGATCGCCATGACGCTCGGCCTGCTGCATGGCGGACCCGACGCCTGCGGTTCGATGACCACCGGCGGCACCGAGAGCATCTTCCTGGCGGTCAAGTCGGCGCGGGACTGGGCGCGCGTCAACCGGTCGGCGGTTGCTGCGCCCGAGATTCTGGCGCCGATCACCGCCCACCCGGCCTTCAACAAGGCGGCCTACTTCTACGGCATGCGGGTGCGCCGGGTGGCGGTCGGTGCCGACTTCCGGGCCGACGTAGCGGCACTCGAAGCGGCGATCGGACCGCAGACGATCATGCTGGTGGGTTCGGCGCCGGCCTATCCGCACGGGGTCATGGATCCGATCGCGGACTTGGCCGCGCTGGCCGAGCGCACCGGTTTGTGGATGCACGTGGACGCCTGTGTCGGCGGCTTCATCGCGCCGTTCGCCCGCCTGCTCGGCGAACCGGTGGCCGAGTTCGACTTTGCCATCCCCGGCGTTCGCTCCATCAGCGCCGACCTGCACAAGTACGGCTATGCGGCCAAGGGCGCCTCGACCGTGGTCTATCGCGACGCCGAGAGTTTCGCCTTCCAGGGCTACGAATTCGACGAGTGGCCGCGCGGCAAGTACAGCACCCAGACGCTGGTCGGCACCCGCGCCGGCGGTGCGATCGCCGCCGCCTGGGCGGTCATGAACTACCTCGGCGAGGACGGTTACCTGAAGGTGACCTCACGCATCCTGGCGGTGCGCAAGGCGCTCGAACAGGGTGTTCGCAACCTCGGACTGACGGTGTGGGGAGAGCCGCACCTGAGCATCCTCAGCTACGGCTCGAAAGAGCGGGACATGGGGGCGGTGGCGGACCGGATGGCGAGCAAGGGCTGGTTCGTCGGGCGCCTGGCGGAGCCGCCCGGCATCCACCTGATGCTGAACCTGACGCACGAGCCGGTAGTCGATGCCTACCTCGCGGACCTGAAGTCGGCGCTGGAGGAGAGCGGGCATGCGGCCGGCGCGGCCGGTATCCGCGACGTCAGTTACTGAGGACCACCCCATGAACCAGGCACCCGCTGCGGACAGCTTTCCTGGCCGGATCGGCCAGACCCGGGAGGAATCCTCGCCGGCCTATACGCCACGCACCACGGCGCGACCCGGCAGCCCCAACATCGTGATCGTCTACATGGACGACATGGGTTACTCCGACCCGGGCTGTTTCGGCGGCGAGATCGACACGCCGCACATCGATGCGCTGGCGGCCCGAGGCCTGCGCTTCAACCACTACACCTCACACCCGCTGTGCTCACCGGCGCGCGCCGCACTGCTCACCGGCATGAATGCGCACGCGGTCGGCACCGGCTGGCTGGCCAACAACAACCCCGGCTACCCGGGCTACTCCGGCGAGATTCCGGGCGACGCCCCGACGCTGGCGGAGACGCTGCGCGCGGCCGGCTACGAGACGATCATGGTGGGCAAGTGGCACAACACGCCCACCCGGGACTGTGTGCCGTCGGCGCCCAAGCACACCTGGCCTTCAAACCGGGGCTTCGACACCTACTACGGCTTCATGGAGGGTGAGGCACACTTCTTCTTTCCCGCCCAACTGATGATGGGTACGCAACTGGTGCCGGTGGACGCCTATCCGGCCGACTACTACACCACCGACGACTGGACCGACCAGTCGATCCGCTTCATCAAGGAACTGCGCGCATCGTCGCCGTCCAAGCCCTTCCTGCTTTACATGGCCCACAACGCAGTGCATGCCCCGCTGCAGGCCAAGCCGGCCGACCTGGCCAAGTATCGCGGTCGCTACGATGCCGGCTGGACCGCGATGCGCAAGGCACGGCTGTGCCGGCAGATCGAGGCCGGGCTGGTGCCCGCCGACACCGTGCTGCCGCCGTCCGACCCGCGGGTCCCGCCGTGGGACGAGGTCGATCCGGCGGACCGCGAGTTGTTCGCGCGGCACATGGAAGCCTACGCGGCGATGCTCGACAGCGTCGACCAGAACCTCGGCCGGCTGGTGGCATTCCTCGAGACGATCGGTGAACTGGACAACACCATCATCCTGTTTTCATCGGACAACGGCGGCACCGATGCCGGAGGCCCTTCCGGCATGTTCAACAACAACCGGCGCTACATGGGCCTGGCGGCGCCGCCGATCGAGGTCGAGCGCAGCCTGGCGTGCGACCTGGGCAGCCCGCGCAGCGCCTCGCTTTATCCCACCGGGTGGGGCGAGGTCTCGAATACGCCGTTCCCCTCGTTCAAGACCTACACCGGCGCCGGCGGGCGGCGCGTCTCTTTCGTCATGTCGTGGCCGGCGCGCATCAGCGACCGGGGTGCGATCCGCACGCAGTTCGCCCACGTGATCGACGTGATGCCGACCCTGCTGGAGCTTGCGGGCGTGGCGCCGATGACCGAGATCAACGGCCGGGCCGCCCGGGCGATGCATGGCGCGAGCTTTGCGCCGGTGCTGTTCGAGGCGGCGGCCCCGGCCGCGCGCAATGAGCAGTACTACGAATGCTGGTCGAACCGGGCCTACTATCGGGACGGCTGGCTGGCGCGCTCGCTGCAAAAGCGCGGCGAAGCGATCGATCTCGACAACTGGACCCTGCACCACCTGGCCCGCGACTTCTCCGAACGCGTGGACCTGGCCGCCGAGCAGCCCGAGCGGCTGAAGGAACTGGTCGACGCCTT
>JBBRJB010000240.1:0-5214 GCA_038220085.1 Burkholderiales bacterium | reverse complement strand
GCGCTCGTGGGCCGGGTTGGCATAGGCATTCAACAGGCAGATCGCGACCGCCTTGAACGGACGGTTCGAGAGGGCGGTTTCAATCCGCTCGGCGGTGGCGACCGGATCGAGCGCAACGGCAACGGAGCCGTCGGCGAGCATCCGCTCCTCGACTTCGACGACATCCCTCCGTTCGACCACGGCGACCGGCTTCTGGTAGGACAAGTGATAGATCCTGGGGCGATCCTGCCGCTGGATCAGCAGCAGGTCCCGGAAACCGGCCGTCGTCACGAAAGCGGTCAGGCCGCCCTTGCGCTCCAGGACGGCATTGGTCGCCACCGTGGAGCCATGCACCAGGTCCGTGATCCGCGCCAGTGGAATCCCTGCCGCCGCCAAGGCGGCGAACACGCCTTCCTCCGGGCTGCTCGGCACACTGGGCACCTTGGTCACCCGGACTTCGTCGCCGTCGATGGCGATCAGGTCCGTGAACGTACCGCCGACTTCAACACCTACCCGCATGGTTTCCTCTTGCGCAAGCTATTCGAGTTTCAAGTTGAGCGGCGTGATGACTTTGCGCCACATCTCGGTTTCATCGGCGATCATCTGGCCGAACTGTACGGGCGACATCCGGTTGACTTCGGAGCCGTCCTTGACCATGCGCTCGCCCACTTCCTTCTCATGGGCCCACTCGACGATCTCGCGGTTCAGCCGCTCGACGATCGCCGGCGGTGTACCGGCCGGCGCCACGATGCCGTACCAGGAATAGGCGACCATTCCGGGGACGCCCGATTCCACGAAAGTGGGGATGTCCGGCGCGATCGCCATGCGCTTGTCGGAGGTGACGGCGATGGCCTTCACGCGTTTGTTATCGACGTTGTGGATCGAGGTGCCGACGCCGTCGAAGTGCACGTCGACGCGTCCGCCGATGAGGTCGATATTGGCCGGCGAACTGCCCTTGTAGTGGATTGCGGTCATATTGATCCCGGTAAGGGATTGCAACAACTCGCCGACCAGCTGCGACGACCCCGCCAACCCCTGGGTTGCCCAGTTGATCTTGCCGGGATTCGCCTTCGCGTAGGCAATGAGTTCCTGTGGCGTGCTTGGCGCGAACTGGTGCGACGCGACCAGCATGAAAGGCTGCCGTGCCACCAGGGCGACCGGCACGAACTGGTCGACCCGGTAGCGCAGGTCCTTGATCGTCAATGGATTCATGGCGAGCGTGGTCACCGTGGTCATCAACAGCGTCAATCCGTCCGGCGGAGACGCCGCAACAAACTCAGCGGCGATCGAGGTGGCCGCACCTGGCTTGTTGTCCACGATAAAGGATTGCCCGAACCGGGACTGCATGCCGGCTGCGAGCATCCGCGCGAGCACGTCGGTGTAGCCGCCGGCGGGGTAGGGCACCACGATTCGCACCGGTCGCTTGGGATAGTCCTGCGCGATGGCGGTGGCGGTTGAGACTGACAGCGCCGTGCCGAGTAATGCCGTCAGTGCCGATCGGATGATCCGTCGCATGGTGGTTCCTCCTTGGTGGAATGCAAGCGGGAAGCCGGGCGTTCTGCCTGATTCCCGGCGGATAAAGCGAAGTGCTGATGAATGCCTTCCCGCGTCGCAGCGCGGGCGTACTGGATCGGGACGTCGACGCGGGCGCCGAGATCCTCAGCGGCATGCCAGGGCCAGCGCGGATCGTTCAGGATGCCTCGACCCAGGGCGATCAGGTCGGCCTGGCCGTTAGCCAGGATGGATTCCGCGTGGCGGGGATCGCGGATGAGCCCGACGGCCATGGTCGGCAGGCCGGCTTCGGAGCGGATCCGGTCCGCGAACCGCACCTGATAGCCGGGCGCGAGCGGGATCGGGGCGATGCTGTTGCCGCCCGAGGACGCGTCGACGTAGTCGCAACCCAGGTCGCGCAGGGCGCGCGAGAAGGCGATTGCGTCGTCGGTCGTCAGGCCGCGATCGTCCCAGTCGGTTCCGTTGCAGCGCACTCCCATGGGACGGGCGGCCGGCCATGCCCGTCGCATCGCCGCGAACACCTCGAGCGGGAATCGCATCCGGTTTTTGCGGCTTCCCCCCCAGGCGTCCTCCCGCTGGTTCGCGATCGGCGAGAGAAAAGAACTCAGGAGGTATCCGTGAGCCGCGTGGATTTCGATCAGGGCGAGGTCCAGGCGCGCGCTGCGTTCGGTGGCGCGCACGAAGGACTCGATCACTCCCTCCATGCCGGCTCGATCGAGCGCTTGCGGCGTCTGCCATTGCTCGATGAACGGAACGGGCGACGGGGCGACGGTCTGCCAGCCGCCTTGTCCGGCGGGGATGTCGCCACGGCCGTCAGCGGGTTTGAGCTGAGAGCCTTTGCGGCCGGCGTGGCTCAGCTGGATGCCGACAGGCATGCTGCTGTAACGCCGCACGATCGAGAGAACGCGGGCCAGCGCCTCCTCGTTTTCGTCCGAGTAAAGGCCCAGGCACTCGCGGCTGATGCGCCCGTGCGAATGCACCGCCGTCGCCTCGATGATCAGCAGGCCGGCGCCCGAGAGGGCGAGGTGTCCCAGGTGGATGACGTGCCAGTCGGTGGCGCTGCCGTCGACGGCGCTGTACTCGCACATCGGCGAGATGACGATGCGGTTGGCCAGGGTGAGGCCGCGCATCGTGAAGGGGCTGAACAGGACGCTTGGGGTGATCATCGCCAGATCCCGTCGACGCGATCCCAGCTGTCGGCACGAAGGTCGGGCTTTTCCGCCAGCAGCGCGGGTTTGCGCACCTTGTTGGAAGGTGTGCGGGGGAATTCGCTGCGATATTCGATGTAGCGGGGTACCTTGAACGGTGCCAGGAACCGCCGCGCATGCTCAATAATGGCTTCCGGCGGCACCTCCTCGCGGGTCAGGCCCGGTTGCAGGATGACGCAGGCCTTGACCTCTTCCTTGCGAACCTCGTCCGGCACCGGAATCACTGCTGCATCCAGGACCTGCGCCATGTCCTTCAGCACCGATTCGACTTCCCGCGCTGGAATGTTTTCCGAACTGCGCCGGATCATCTCCTTGAGCCGGCCGACGATGAAGAAGTAACCGCGCTCGTCCTGGCGAAAGAGGTCCCCGGTACGGAACCAGTCGCCGAAGAAGGCCTCGCGGGTCGCCTCCGGTTTCCTGAAATAGCCGCGCAGGATGCCGCTGCCGCGGACCACCAGTTCGCCGGTTTCGCCGCGCGGCAACTCGCGGCCTTGCGGGTCGACCACCTTGCATTCGCGAAACGGTCCGGCCATGCCGCAGGAGCCCGAGCCGGTCATGTCTCCGATCTCCAGCGGCATGAACGTCGCCGAACCCAGTTCGGTCATCCCGAATGCCTCGCGCGCATTGACGTTGAACCGCTGCTCCACGGCGCGGTGGATTTCCTTGCGCAGCCCATAGACATTGACCCGGCGGATGTCGTTGTCCGCGTCGTCGGACGCGGGCGGATTCTTGTACATCAGTTCCGCCGGCATCAGCGAGAACTGGATCTGCCAGGTTCGCAACCAGTCGGTATAGCGGCTGGTGCTCTGCCGCGCCGCGATGAAGGCGGTGGCGCGCTGATGAAAGGCCATCAGCAGCAGCCACTGGGGATCCATGTAATAGAACGGAGTCGAGATCAGGATGCGTTCGTAGACGAGGCCGTCGCGGAAGGCGTTGATCTTGCTCTGGGTCATCCAGTAGCGCTGCGCCTGGAGCACGCCCTTGGGAAAGCCGGTCGTGCCCGACGTGTACTGGATGTTCAACAGGTCATCCAGACCTACCGGTGCCGGCGGCGCGAAGGTCGGTGTCTCGGCGTCGTGCAGCGACTGCCAGTCCTGTTGTCCCGCGGCGGCGCGGCCGACGACGATCACGTTCGAATCGGTCAGCGCAGAGGGCCTTTCGGCCATTGCGGCGAGCGTCGGCAGGAACTCCTCCGCGATGACCAGGTACTGCGCCTGCGCGTCGTTGACGATGTAGTCGAGCTCGCGGGGGGTATAGGCAATGTTTACCGGCACCATCACCGCGCCGAGCCGACCGAGAGCGAGCCAGGTGATCGGGAACTGCGGAACGTTCGGCACCATGACCGCGACATGCGTTCCCTTGCCCACTCCGAGCCGGTGCAGGCCGGAGGCGACGCGGCCGACCATCGCACGCACTTCCGCGTAGGTGGCGGTCTCGCCGCTGTCGATGAAACGCCAGGCCAGGCGGTCGGGCACCTCGGTCGCCGCTTCGTCCAGGAGTGCCGCATTGGACGTGGGCAAAGTCTCCGCTTCCAGTTGCCGGCAGCGCTCGACCGGATCGGCGCTGTAGCGCGGGATCCACCAAGCGGGTTTGATCGGCTTCTGCATTCAGACGAGACCCAGGAAGCGGGCCGCGTTGTCGTGCATCCATTTGCGCCGGACCCCGTCGGGTATCGGCAGCGCGTCGAACTCGGCATAGGCCTGCTGCACCGGCTGCATCGGGAAGGACGTACCGGTCAGGATGCGATCCTGCAGCAGCTTGGTGCCGTAGGCGAGCAGGGGCCGGTAGCCGGAATCCTCCATCGCAAGCAGCTTCGGCCGGACCGCGACGACGCCGATGTGGACGTTCGGGTGGCGCCAGGCCACGCCGATCAGTTCCTCGATCCAGGGCCAACCCGGGGGCGACGCGCATACGCGCAGTTCCGGGAAATGCAGCATCACCTCGTCCAGGTAGGCCGGCCGGCCGTAGTCCATCTGCGATGCGGTGGAGAAATTGATGCCGCAATGAATGTTGACCGGAATGTCCAGCTCCACGCACTTTGCATAGAGCGGATACATGCGTTTGTCATTGATCGCGAGCTTGAGTTCGAAGCACTGCAGGTTGAGCCCCCGCAGGCCGAGTTCGCGCACCGCCGTCTCAAGTTCACGGACTGCCGCCATCCCCTTGTTGGGGTCGACCCCGGCGAAGCCGATGAAGCGGGTACCATGCTGCCGGCAGAATGCGGCGACATCCTCGTTGCGAATCTTGAGCCCGAAGGTGGTCTCGTTGTCACGCGCCTTGACCACCACATGGGACGCGCCCACCGTCTCGTAGGCCTGCAGGTACTCCGCCAGCGCCGTCTGCTCGTCCTGCGGCTTGGCCACGCGGGATTCGCTCGCCTGGTAGACGCGGCGATAGTTCTCCAGATGCCCGGTCTGTGGCGGATTGAACGCCCGCGTTGGCGGCTTGCTTGCGTAGTCGATGATGTTGATCATGCCGAACGGTCGCGCATTGTCCCGACCAGCATTATGCGATG
>JBBRJB010000239.1:0-5220 GCA_038220085.1 Burkholderiales bacterium | reverse complement strand
TCGCCCTTGACCTTGACGGCGTTACGGGCGCGCAGCAGAGCCACGCCACCACCGGCCACGATACCCTCTTCAACCGCGGCACGCGTGGCATGAAGGGCGTCTTCGACGCGGGCTTTCTTCTCTTTCATCTCGACTTCGGTGGCGGCACCGACCTTGATCACCGCAACACCGCCGGCCAGCTTGGCCACGCGCTCTTGCAGTTTTTCGCGATCGTAGTCGCTGGTCGCTTCTTCGATCTGCGAACGGATCGCCTTGACCCGCGCTTCGATGGTCTTGCTCTCGCCGGCGCCGTCGATGATGATCGTGTTTTCCTTGCCCACTTCGATGCGCTTGGCGCTGCCCAGGTCCTGCAGGGTCGCTTTTTCCAGGCTCATGCCGGTTTCTTCGGCAATCACGACGCCACCGGTCAGGATGGCCATGTCTTCCAGCATCGCCTTGCGACGGTCACCGAAACCAGGCGCCTTGACGGAGCAGGTCTTCAGGATGCCGCGGATGTTGTTGACGACCAGCGTGGCCAGAGCCTCGCCTTCGACTTCCTCGGCAACGATCAGCAGCGGACGGCCGGCCTTGGCAACCTGCTCCAGCACCGGAAGGAGATCGCGGATGTTGCTGATCTTCTTGTCGTGCAGCAGGATGAACGGGTCTTCCAGGACGGCGACCTGTTTTTCCGGGTTGTTGATGAAATAGGGCGACAGGTAGCCGCGGTCGAACTGCATGCCTTCGACGACATCAAGCTCGTTGTTCAGCGACTTGCCGTCTTCGACGGTGATCACGCCTTCCTTGCCGACTTTTTCCATCGAGTCGGAAATGATCTTGCCGATTTCGGGATCGCTGTTGGCGGAAATGGCGCCGACCTGGGCGATTTCCTTGCTGGTGGTGCAGGGTTTGCTGTTCTTGGCCAGTTGTTCGGTCAAGGCGATGACGGCCTTGTCGATACCGCGCTTCAGGTCCATCGGGTTCATGCCGGCGGCAACGTACTTCATGCCTTCGCGCACGATCGCCTGGGCCAGCACAGTGGCGGTGGTGGTGCCGTCACCGGCGTTGTCGCTGGTCTTGGAAGCGACTTCCTTGACCATCTGGGCGCCCATGTTCTGGAACCTGTCCTTGAGCTCGATTTCCTTAGCGACGGAAACACCGTCCTTGGTGACGGTCGGGGCACCGAAACTGCGCTCCAGCACGACGTTGCGACCCTTCGGGCCCAGCGTGATCTTGACCGCATTGGCCAGGATATTGATGCCTTCTACCAGCTTCGTGCGCGCATCGTCGCCGAAATTGACTTGCTTGGCTGCCATTAGAGATGACTCCTTGAGTTTTGAATTCGATTACGACTGAACAACAGCCATGATGTCTTCTTCACGCATAACCAGCAGCTCGTCGCCATCGACCTTGACGGTCTGGCCGGAGTACTTGCCGAAGAGGACCTTGTCGCCGACTTTGACTGCCAGAGGACGGACCTTGCCGTCGTCGCCCACCTTGCCGTCGCCGATGGCGAGGACTTCACCCTGGTCGGGCTTCTCTGCCGCGCTGTCGGGAATGACGATGCCCGACGAGGTCTTGCGCTCGTTGTCGAGGCGCTTGATGATCACACGATCGTGCAAAGGCCGCAGTTTCATGCGTTATCTCCTAAGATATAAATACAAACAAGGTTTGGTAATCGGATGATCCGGATGGAACTTCCTCGAGGCCAGCACGTCGCGCGCTGGCCAGACAAAACGGTCCGTAACGACAGGTCGTTAGCACTCATCGTTGTCGAGTGCTAATGATAGGGGCAGACCAGCCGTTTATCAAGTGGGCCCGCGGGCTTTTTTACGGCGCCGGCATCCGAGGGGCACCGGCCCCGCTGGTGAGTCGGCTGGAGGGCTCGGTCTGGGAGCTTGTCGAAGGATGGGAAGGGGGAACCGGATTTTCGCATGGGGCTGCTAGACTCGGGCCGCGGGATCCGGTCCACTGCTCTTTCCGCGGGAAGCGCTTGACCGATTGAACCCGCCCCGACCTCGCTGCGACCAACAATGAAGAAAAGCCCCGCGGATTTGTCTGAAGACGAGGTTCGCAGCCTGCTCGGCCGGATGGCCGGGCATGACGAGCGCGCCCTGCGGGAACTTCACCAGCTCTTTGCGCGCCGGATCTACCTCTTCGCGGTGGCCCGGTTGCGCGACGACGACGCAGCGCAAACGGTCATGATCGATACTCTCTTTGAAGTCTGGAAGCACCCGGATCGATTTCGCGGCGAGTCGCGTTTTTCGACCTGGCTGCTGGGCATCGCCAAGTACAAGGTCCTGACCGCTCTGCGCTCGCGCGATGCGCCCCACGAGGACATCGACGACTACGCCGAGGTGATCGCAGACCCTGGCGCTGGGGTTGTCGAGCAGCTGGAGGACAATCAGCGGGGACAGCTGCTGCAGGAGTGCATCGACAAGCTCAATCAGGCGCAGCGCGAGTGCGTGCAGCTGGTCTTCCTCGAGGGGATGGCCCTGGCGGAAATAGCCAGCGTTCAGAAAGTGCCGGAAGGCACCGTCAAGACGCGGCTCTTCCACGGGCGCAGGAACCTGAAGGAATGCGTCGAGCGGCGGATGAGGAATTGAGCATGGGCAGCGAACGCGTCACCGCGATAGAGCGAGACCCGGCACGGCTGGATGAGGCCTTGCCCTGGTACCTGAATGGCACCTTGAGCGAGGCCGACCGGGCCTGGGTCGAAGAAACCCTGGCTGCGCAGTCGTCCACTGGCAGCGGTGAGGATCCGTATGGCCGGACTGCCTTCGACCGGAGCGTGCAGGCGGCGTTTGAACGGAAACTGGCTGAAGTGCCGGAGGACATCGGCTGGTCGCGCCTGTTGCAGCGCGCGCGCGCCGAGACTGCCGGAGCGCCTGGGATCACCCGGCCAGCCGCGGCCGTCTCGCCCGGCAAGTCCTGGTTCCAGCGGATGGCGGCTCGCTGGTCGCCGATGCTGTCGCCCCGGCTCGGCATGGCGCTGGTGGCTTTGGTGGCGGTCCAGACGATTGCCATCGGCGTGCTGGTGGGTGAGCGATCCGGAACCGGCCAGCCGGATACCGTCAGCTACCGGACGGGGGATGCGGCAATACCGGTCCCCGCGATTCGCGCACTGCTCAATGAAACCATCAGCGAAAAGCAATTGCGCGAAGCACTGTCCGCCAACGGGGCCCGCATCGTCGACGGCCCGAACCCGCTGGGCGAATACTGGATCGTCACTGGCGATCGCGATCCGGCGGCGGTAGCCGGTTCGCTGCGCGACGCCGGCGTCATTGCGAGCTTCGTGATCGACCAGCGATTGCAGGGGCGCTGAGATGGGCGGGCGGTTCAGTCATTCGCGGCGAGGTCTGCTGGCGACGCTGACGGCACTGGCCGCCCTTGCCGGCACCGCCGCCGGCGCGGGTGCTGCCGTAGCGCAGCCGGCACCGGGGCGGCGCACGGCACTGCTCTTCGGCAATGCCCAGTATCCTGAAGCGTCCCTGCGCAATCCGGTCAGAGATGCCCGGCTGCTCGCCGCAACCCTCGATGAACTTGGTTTCGAGGTGGCGCTGGCGGAGAATGCCAGCCGGGACGCCATGTATCAGCAAGTGCGCCGCTGGCTGATCGCTTCGGCGGATGCGGAGGTTCGTGCGTTCTATTACGCCGGGCACGGGGTGCAGTATCGCGGCGCGAGCTATCTCATTCCGGTCGACGCCCAGTTCCTCGCCGAAGACGAGATCCCGGACAAGGCCTTCAATCTGACCCATGTGATCGAGCCGCTGTCCCGCACGCGCAGCGGTGTGAACTTCGTGATAATGGATGCGTGTCGGGCCGAACCCTCGGCGTTGCTGACCCGGGTGCAGCGCCGCACCCGTTCGATCGAGAACGCGGTGACGCCGGGACTGGCCCGCACGATCGCGCCGCGGGGTACGGTCATCGCCTACTCGACCTCGCCCGGGGCGCTGGCTGCGGACGGCGCTGGCGGTTTGAACAGTGCCTTCACCCGGAACCTGGCCCTGCAATTGCTCAGGCCCGGGGTGCCGATCGAGACAGTGTTCAAGCGGGTGCGCATGGCGGTGATGCGTGAGACACAGAATGCGCAGATACCCTGGGAAACCAGCAGCCTGGTGGGCGACTTCTGCCTGCAGCCGGACGCTCAGGGGAGCTGCCGGGGAGACGGCTGAGGAATGCGGAGCGCAATTTCGTCAGCTGAAGATCCGCGCCAGCGGCACCGACGCGGTACTGGGTGCGCCTGCTGGCCGCCGAGGCGGTTGCCGCCCGACTGCCGGATGCGCCGGCCGATCAGCCGCTGATGCGGAACTGCACCCGCCGGTTGGCACCATCCGCGGGTGCGGTGCCCGGCATCGGCTCCAGCGGTCCCTTGCCCACCGGTTGCAGGCGTCTCGGATCGATGCCGTAATTTTCCACCAGGGTCCGGAAAACACCGAGGGCCCGGTCCCATGACAGGACCATGTTGCGGTTGTACGAGCCCCGGTCGTCGGTATGACCTTCGATCACCAGGTGCAGCGAGGGATCGGTGCGCAGGACCGAGGCGATGGTTTCCAGATAGGGCAGGGAGCCGGAGTCGATCCGGCTGCTGCCGAGGTCGAAGTTGATCGGCAGTGCGGCCGCCGGTGAGCCTGGGGAGGCCGGGGAGGCCGGGGAGGCAATTTGCGCCGGTGCCTGCATCCGGGCGCCGGCAGACGGTACCGGTGCTGCGGCGCTGGAAGCCGCGCTTGCAGTCGTGCTGGCGCCGCCGGTGGTGCCGGTGCTCCAGACGATGCCGCGGGTCCGGGTGCCGCTCGGCAGCGGGGATGTCCCGGCCGGCGCCGGGGCGGCCTGCGCCGGGGATGGCGCCGCCGTGGCCGTGGACGTCGCGGGCGCAAGCAGCGCGGCGCGCAACTGTTCCGGCGTCGGCGGACGCTGGAAGTAGGTCACCTGTGCGCCGGCCGGGGACGGGATCGCGCTCAAGGCGCCCAGCGCCAGGGCAATCGCGCCGGCGGAGGAGCGCAGCGTGAACCGGAAGGAGGGCCGGAAGGAGGGTCGATGTGAGGACATGTCAGTCACCTTGCTTGGGAATGGAGAGTCGTCATCTGGTCGGAATCCGGCGCTCTCAGCGATTGCCGATTCGGACGGAGTTGTTGCCCATGGCGCCGCCCTGGGACTGGGTCACACTGCCGACGCTGACCCGGGTCGTGCCGCCGCTGGCGTTGTTGCCGATTTCCGTCGCCTGGTTGTTCATGGCGCCGCCCT
>JBBRJB010000238.1:0-5227 GCA_038220085.1 Burkholderiales bacterium | reverse complement strand
CTGGCCCGGTATCCGGAGCGCTCGACGTCGGTCAGATTCCTGGCGGGTACCGTCGGGGACCTGCCGCTGGCCGAAGGATTCGATGTCGTCCTGAGCAAGGATACCTTCGAGCATGTCGAGGATCTCGATCGCCTTGTCCGGGAAGTGACACGACGCCTTCGCCCGAACGGGCTGCTGGTCTGCGGCTTCAGTCCCCTTTACTACAGCCCGAACGGCGACCACGGGCGCTTGGCGCTTCCGCTGCCCTGGTTGCACGCACTGCTGCCGCAGGCCATCGTCCTGCGCTGGGCATCGAAGCGACTGAATCGCCCGATCCGATCCGCGGCCGATGTCGGCCTGAACCGGCTGACGCTGCGCGAATTCGAGGCCCTGTTGCCGCAGACAGACTGGGAGCGGATCAGCCTTCGAATCAACCCTGTCGATCACGCCCTGCGGCCGGTCTTCGACCTGCTCCGAAGGATTGCGCCGCTGGAGCGGTTCTTCACCGTCGGGCTGTACGCGGTTTTTCGTCTGCGCGAGCGACCAGCAGGCGCCGGTACTGTTCGAATACCGATTCCCGCATCCCCTGGACCGAATACCACCGGCGTTGCCGGGACTGCGCGGCCAGGGCAAGCTGAACCCGAAGGGCCGGATCCGCAATGAGCCTGCCAATTGCTTGTGCCAGCAACGGCGCGGACCCTGCCGGGACGAGGAGGCCGCTACCACCGGCCAGCAGTTCTCGAACGCCGTCAATATCGGAAGCCACTGTCGGTAATCCGGCAGCCATGGCCTCGAGCAGGGCCATCGGCATACCCTCTCCATAGAGACTGGGCAGCACGAAGATCCCGCCCGCATCCAGCACCTGCGCGACGTCCGGAACAAAGCCCAGGAAGTCGACTGCCCGTTCCAGGCCCAGGCGTTTCACCCGCGCCCGGATCGATGCTTCATGGCCCGCATCGGCGAACTCGCCGACCAGTCGCAGCCGAATGCCGTGTCCGGCGCCGTTCAGCAGGGCGATTGCCTCCACCAGGTGTTCGATGCCTTTTCGCGGCCGGAAGAGTCCGACGCTGAGGATCGTATCGACCGGATCGATTGCCGTGGAATCGGCACGCGACCGGTCGGACACGCCATTGGCTACCACGGCAACCCGTTCGGGTGCGATCCGATACCGGCTCGCCACATACGAGGCGAGCCCCTGCGACACGGCCATGACCATGTCGGCATGTCGCAAGACGCTCGATTCGGCAACGAAGTTCAGCAGGTTCCTGCCGGTCCTTTCCGAGTCTCGCAGCGCCGGGCTATGGACATGATGGGCCCAGGGCAGCCCGGTAAGACGCTGGACTCGCCGGGCAACCAGTGCGCTTCTCACCGTATGGGAGTGGATCAGGGCGCAGCCCGATTCTTTGGCAATACGCGCGGCGGCAGGCGCGACACCGAAGTCGAAGCGCGAGCGCATCGGCAGGTCGTGAACCACGTCGCAGCGGGAGAACATTCGCGCGCGCATCGCATGCGGCTTGAGAAGCATCAGGTCCATGCGAAAACCGCCGGCGCCAGCGCCGGCGATCAGGTGGTCGACGACGCGCTCAAGGCCGGAGTACTGCTCGCCGTTGAGAAGGTGAAGTACCCGAGTGGGGCTGGTTACAGGATTCATACCCCGACAGGCTCCTATGGAAGCGGCCTCTGTCGTGCCGGGTGCGCGCGAGCGCGAAAGCCTGCGGACAGTACGGCTTGCGCCTGCTCCCGAATGACCCATGACGCAATGGCGATGGGTCGTCGTTTCAATTCGCTGCGCGCAGTGCACATCATCCAGCACTTCCGACAGCGGCTCACCACGTCGCGCATCCGGCGGGCCCTTGCCCCTTGCCACACGTCGTCGAACGACCCGTCCCGGATATTGCCGATTGCCCTCGACAGGGTCAGGCAGGGGTATATGTCGCCGGTGGGTGCCAGAAAGAAGAAGCCCGTGGCGGCGTCGCAACCGCTGAGCCGCGTGCCTGTCTGCGCAAAGTGGATGACGCCATGGTCGAAATAGGCCCGCAGCCAGTTCTTGGGCGAGAGTGAAACCAGTCGCTTCCGAACCAGCGCTCCGAACGCCTGTGCCACCGCCTCGGCGCTCACCATGGCGTTCTGGTCAGTGGCGTAGTAGACGTCCGAGTTCTGCGCGACAGTGGCAGCAAACTCCACCCCCAGTGTTTCGGACAGGCGGTAGACGGACAGCAGCTGATCGACATTCTCCGGCGTGGCGGTGAAACCGATCCGAATGTCTCGAAGGCCCTGGGCCCTCAGGCCACGCAGGGTCTGGACAGCCCGTCGATGGGCGTGCGGCACGCCCCGCATCCGGTCATGGGTAGGGGCGTCGCCGTCGATCGACACGGCGATACCCAGATCAGGGACGTATCGGCGGATTTGCGCCACGGTCCGCAAGGTTCGTTCGGTGCGAAAGCCATTGGTGGCGAGAATGATCCGGGGGTGTCCGGGGGTCTCGTAAATCGACTGGGCGATCTCGACGATATCCGGCCGCAGCAAGGCTTCGCCGCCAGTCAGGTTGACGTTGCGAAGCGAAGCCGGGAGGCGTCGATAGTCTTCAGCCGTCAGCAGTTCCTGTCGGTCGAGCCGCCAGATGTTGCACATCGTGCAGCGCGCATCGCATCGGTTCGTGACCGAGATGATCGCCTCGGTCGGCAGCGGACTGCTCAGGGGCGTCACATCCGACCTCGCTGCTGCAGGAAATAAAGCGTGTGGTCGATGAATCGCCAATGATCGATACAGCCTCGGACGATATGGGGGAAAAGGTCGCGCTCGTTGCCTCCTTCGATCTTGATCCGGGGCAGCAGCACCGACTGGGAGCGTGGCAGGCAGCGGCCGTGCGAAGCGGTGAAGCAGTATCGGAATCCACGCTCGGCGAGGGCGAATGCAAGCGCCTCGGAATGGTCGGCACGCGTGCCGAACGGAAACGAGAAGAATGGCCCATGCACCCCGAGGTGAGTCTGAAGCGCCGAGCGCGCCTGCTCGATCTCCAGGATGGCCTGGGCCAGAGGCAGGCGGCCGAGCGAACGGTGGGAGTAGCCATGTGGTGCGATCGTATGACCGCCGCTCACCGCGCTCGCAAGCTCTTTCCAGCTCATGAAGCGCAGGTCGGGGTCCGGCTGTTCGCCATCAGATTCCGCCGGCACGAGCAGCGGGCAGACGAACAGCAGCGCCTTGAAGCCACGGCGGTCGAGCGCGGGCAGCGCGTGGCTTGCGACCGACCAGTGTCCGTCGTCGATCGTGATCAGCACGGAATCGGGTGGCGCCCGCGATACGCCGGACATCGCCGCGGAGAACTGCTCCGGACTCAGCACATTGGCGTGTTCCGAAAGCCACTCGAGCTGCATCTCGAAAGATTGCGGGTCCAGACAGCAGGGATCCAGCCCGTCCTGGCCGAAACGGTGGTAGGTGAGGACCCGGACCGAGCCGTCGCACCGGGCTCCGGTTGCGCCAGTGGCGTTGAGTGTGCGTCCAAGCCCGATCGCCAGTCGGCGCGCGACCTTCTTGATTCGCAGGCGGGTAGGCGAGACATCGAAGGCGCTCATGGCAAGGGCATTCGCTTGAGCCGCATCATGCTTGCGCCGAAATACGCTGCATCGAGGGAGTAGACGCGCCACTTGCGCGGCTGCTGCGCCAGGATCCAGGACCACTCCAATCCGATGCGGCGGATGCCCGCGGGCGCGCGTCGAAGGTCATCCGCCCAGTAGTGGAACAGACCACCCACGCAGATGGCAAGCCTGGACCGCAAGCGGTGCCGGTTTCGCTTCAGCCAGATTTCCTGCAGGGGCGCGCCCATGCCGACCAGCACCACATCGGCGTCGGTCGCCCCGATTGCCGCGGCAATCCGGTCTTCCTCGGCGTGGGCGAAGAAGCCATGATGAACTCCGGCCAGTATCAGGAAGGGGAACAGTTGAGGGAAACGCTTTGCGGCAGCAGCCGAGATTGCCCGGCTGCCGCCCAGCAGGAATACCCGGGTTCCCGGTCGCAGGCGGGCCAGCAGCAGCGGGACCGTGTCGGTTCCAGAGACCCTCGCAAAGCGCCCGAGCCCTGCCGCTCGCCGCGCAATCTGCAAGCCGACCCCGTCGGGATAGAGCTGGTCCATTGCCGCGAACGCCAAGACCGCTGCCGGGTCGCGCCTGATGGCGACGTAGTTGCGCATATTCAGAAAGGCGACCGTCACCGGTCCCTCCGCCAAGGCTGGATTGTCGAGCAGCAGCGCTAGATTGTCGGCGACCTGCACCGGCGTCGAGTCGATCAGATCGATTGCCGTTGACTGTGACAAGGGCAGCCGGACGCCGCCGGCGCGGCTCATTCCGCGGAACGAGTCGTGCGGCAAGAGGCTGTCGTGGATCCGGCGGCTTGGCGCGACCGGCTCGGCATCGCTCATGGGACTCGCTTTCTCGTGCGGTACCCGCAAGCTACACCGGCAGCGAGCCGATCACACCATAATGATCCAATGCCGTCGCAATCCGGCAACGGACGGTGACTGCGGAAGCGGCAGCGTTTCTGCTACGCTTGCCGCGCAAACGGGCCCAGGACCGAATCGATGTGCACCAACTACGTTCCCGGCAGCCGCGATTTCATCCGCCTGCAGCTGGACCTTGATCCACCAACCTTCGAGTATCGCGACGAACTCTGGCCGGGTTACCTCGGCCCGATGCTGATCGGCGGGAACCAGTGGCGGCTCGCCATGTTCGGCATGGTCCCGTTCTTTTCCAAGGACGGGAAGGATTTTCGCCGGACCTACAACGCCCGATCGGAGACCGTGGACAGCCGTCCGACTTATCGCGGGCCATGGCGGCGGCGGCAGTTGTGCCTGATACCCATGCAGGCATTCTTTGAACCCGCTTACGAGTCCGGAAAACCGGTGCGCTGGCGGATCGAACGAACCGACAAGTCGGCTTTCACCGTCGCGGCGCTGTGGGATACCTGGAAGCCGCCGGAACAGGAGCCGTTGCATTCGTTCGCGATGCTGACGATCAACGCCGACAATCATCCTGTCATGGGCCGGTTCCATGCGCCCGGCGACGAGAAACGCAGCCTGGTGATCGTGCCCGCCGGGTTGCGCGCGCAGTGGCTCGAAGGAGGAGATCTGCGCGCTCTTCTGAATCCGATGCCGGCCGACGAGTTCACCAGTGCACCCGCGCCGCTGCCACCGCGGGTCCGCAAGTCCAGTGACTGATCCGGGACGGCGGCGGCGCAGCGTACTACCGGTCGGTGC
>JBBRJB010000237.1:0-5237 GCA_038220085.1 Burkholderiales bacterium | reverse complement strand
GAGGCCGGCACCATGTGCTGGTAGCCCTGGCGGCGGGCTGATGCCGCCGAAGCTCATCTTGTCGCGGCGGACGTCGAAGTAGCCGCGCGGCCGGGTCATGGTGACGATCGCGCGCGCGTCTTCGTCGGTCGCTACCCGGCGTTGCAGGCGCAAATGGACCAGGCCGCTCGAGCGCGGAAAGCCGCTGCGATACACGTGGTTGACCGGATAGCCCGGGGCGCTGACGGAGAATTCGTACGCAACCCCGGCCCGCACGTCGAAGGGTCCCCAGCGTCCATCCTCGCCTACAGTCTTGTCGTGTGCAGCTTCGCCGATGCGCTGACCGGTCTCGGGATCGATAGCGTAGACCTGCACGCGCGCGCCCGGCACCGGCAGGTTGTTCGGAAAATTACCCGACGCCGGGTCGAGCGGGTCCAGGCCCAGTCCGGTGATCGTCCCGTTGAGTACGATGGACTCGAGGGGCACGATCTCGACTGTCTTCGGCGCTTCGCCGGTGATGAAGCGGTACATCGCATCGAACGCGGCCGGCGAAAATGCGGTCTCCCGATGATCGGCGCCGGGCAGCACTACATTGGTGGCGCCTACCAGTTCCGGTCCGGAATAGGTCACGTTGGTCGGCTGGCCACGCGAACCGATCCACACGCCGTCGGGCTGGGCATACTTGTCGTTGTTGTCGGATCGCAGCGTCAGCCACCGGACCGCCTGCGTCACTTCGTTGCCGCTCGCGTCCTTTGGCGTGTTCAGTCGGGTGAGGAAGGGACCGGTGCCGGAAAACTCATTGTTCTCCCGCATTCCCTTGACTGCCCAGATGCCGTGGTTCGGTGTCCCGGCGAGGATGGCATGGCTGATGCGCTGTTCACCGCCGCCATTCTGGATGTAGTCGCGGATCGCATTGCCGCCGCGCGAGTTGCCGACCAGAATCGCCCGGTCGGCGCCGGAGCGGTTCAGCACCCGCTCGACCTCGGCCTTCAGATAGGCCATGTGCTGCGTCGTGGAGGTGCGTCCGGGCTGCTCGCGGGGATCTTCGTCTCGCGCCAGCGGATAGGGAACATCGATGGCATGGAGGCGCTCGGTGGGCCATCCGTTCGATTCGAACCGCCATACGGTGGTCTGCCAGAGCGCGCCGCTGTCACCGTTGCCATGGACGAACACGATGGGAGGGAATAGAGCCGGATCCGGCCGGGTAGCGCAGGCTGTCAGCAGCAACGAGCCTGCGAGCAGCAGCAGCCCCGCCCCTCGGGCGAAAAAACGGCGTCGATCGATCATCCGGTCCTCCTGATGCAAGAAGCCGAAAGTATAGATTCGCCGACAAGGTTCACCCCGGGCGCAACCCGGCGCACCGAAGGGGCAGGGATCGGGCAGAGAAGGGGCAGGGATCACGACGCGACGAGCGATTATCATGCCAGGATGATCGATATCCAGCTCCTGCGGCGCGACGCCGCCCAAGTCGCCCGGCGCCTGCAGACCCGGGGCTTCAACTTCGACATCGAGGCCTTCGAGCAACTCGAGTCGCAGCGAAAGGCACTGCAAAGCCGTGCCGAGGAACTCCAGGCCCGACGCAACGCCTTGTCGAAGCAGATCGGCCAGGCGAAGGCTCGGAAGGAGAACGCCGACGACTTGCTCGGGCAGGTCACGGCCCTCGGCGACTCGCAGCAGGAAGCTGCGGTCGGGCTGGCCGCGGTGCAGGCGGATCTCGAAGATTTGCTGCTGTCCCTGCCGAACCTGCCGCACGAGTCGGTACCCGTCGGACGCAGCGAAGTCGACAACCTCGAAATCAGGCGCTGGGGCGCTCCGTCGTCTCCCCCCTTCGCCGCCAGGGATCATGTCGATCTCGGCGGCCCGCTGGGCCTGGACTTCGCGGCCGCGGCGAAACTGTCGGGGGCGCGGTTCGTGGTGATGAAGGGCGGTATCGCCCGTCTGCACCGGGCGCTCGCGCAGTTCATGTTGGACATGCACACCGGGCGTCATGGCTATGAGGAGTGCTACACGCCGTACCTCGTCGGCCCGGCCAGCCTGCGGGGCACCGGCCAGCTGCCCAAGTTCGAGGACGATCTGTTCAAGGTTCGCCGCGGCGGCGATCACACGCCGCACCCGTCACAGCCCGGCGCCGCGCAGGGTGAGGGCGCCGGCGATCTCTACCTCATTCCCACCAGCGAGGTCTCACTGACCAACCTGGTGCGCGACGAAATCGTTCCGGCGGAGTCGTTGCCGATCCGGCTCACGGCGCATACGCCGTGTTTCCGGTCGGAGGCAGGCGCATACGGCAAGGACACCCGCGGGATGATCCGCCAGCATCAGTTCGACAAAGTCGAGATGGTTCAGGTTACGGCACCGGACCGGTCGTACGAGGCACTCGACGAAATGGTCGGACATGCCGAAGCGATCCTCCAGGCACTGTGCCTTCCCTATCGTGTACTCGCACTGTGCACCGCCGACATGGGCTTTGCTGCCGCGAAGACCTTCGACCTGGAAGTCTGGCTTCCGGGCCAGAAGGCCTACCGGGAGATCTCGTCGGTGTCCAACTGCGAGGCTTTTCAGGCTCGCCGGATGCAGGCACGGATGCGGGTCGGCGCCGGCAAGCCAGAACTGGTCCACACGCTCAACGGCTCCGGGCTGGCGGTCGGCCGCGCGCTGGTCGCCGTGCTGGAAAATCACCAGCAGGCCGACGGCTCGGTGATCGTCCCGGAGGTCCTTCGCAGCTACATGGGCGGACTGACTGTGGTGTCGCCGCAGGGTGGCAAGCAGGCCTGACAGGCTCCTAACAGCCTGTCGGCGCGGGCTCACTGAATGACGCCGTCCCCACGCAGGCGCTCGCAGTCCGCACGCGTGTAACCCGCCGCGAGCAGCACTTCATCGGTGTGCTGGCCAAGCCGGGGGGCGGGCAGGCGCAATGTGCCCGGCGTGCGCTCGAACTTGGGCACGATGCCCGGCACCTCCAGCGACAGGCCGGACTGCGTACGCGTACGAAGCAACATGTCTCGCGCCCGGTACTGAGGATCGGCAACGATGTCTTCGATCGTAAAGATGCGGCCGGACGGCACCCTGGCGGCGTCGAGCACTGCCAGTGCGTCCGAGACGCTGCGCTGGACGGTCCACTTGCCGATCACCTCGTCCAGTTCCCCGACCCTGGCGGCGCGGCAGGCATTGTCCGAGAAGCCCGGATCGGCGGCAAGATCTGCGCGGCCGAGGGCGCGCATAAGGCGCTGGAAAATGCTGTCGCCATTGCCGGCAATCAGCACCCAGCCATCCGAACAAGGGTAGGCATTGCTGGGGGCGATCCCGGGCAGGGAACTGCCCGCGGCCCCTCTGACTGCACCGAACGCGCTGTACTCGGGCAGCAGGCTTTCCATGCAATTGAAGACTGCCTCATAGAGGGCGACGTCCACCACCTGGCCGCGCCCGCCGTTCCGATCCCGCTCGTGCAAGGCCGCCAGCACCCCGATCGTGCCATGGAGCGCCGACAATGTATCGCCGATGCTCACGCCGACGCGCACCGTGACCCGGCCGGGCTCACCGGTCAGGTATCGCAGGCCGCCCATGGCCTCGCCGACTACGCCGAACCCTGGCCGGTCCTTGTAGGGTCCGGTCTGTCCATAGCCGGAAATCCGAAGCATCACCAGACCGGGATTGATCGCGGCCAGCGCGTCGTAGCCCAGCCCCCATCATTCCATCGTGCCCGGCCGGAAATTCTCGATCAGCACGTCGGCCTGGCGCACCAGTGCACGCGCCACCTCCTGCCCCTCCGGCCGCCGCAGGTCGACCGCCACCGAGCGCTTGTTGCGCGACTGGACTTCCCACCAGACCGAGGTGCCGTCATGCAGAAGGCGCCACTTGCGCAGCGGATCGCCCGCGCCCGGGGGTTCGATCTTGATGGTGTCGGCGCCCAGGTCGGACAGGGTCTTGCCGGCAAAGGGTCCGGCAATCAGTTGACCCAGTTCGAGCACCCGCAGACCGGCGAGGGGCCCGGTCGCGGAGGTGATGTCGTCCGGCTCTCCACCGGCCATGGAATTGTTCGTCGCGGTGTCATCGTGCATGACTGGATGGTAGGCAGATCCGGAGGAAGCCGCAAAGCGTCGCGCTCAGGCACTGGTCGCCGGCACGCTCAGTTGCCTGTCCGGCGCACGGCAGTGCCCGCATTCCAGTTGGATCAGGGCGGCCTTGCGCGCCAGGCCCCCGGCATATCCGGTCAGCGTACCGTCGCTGCCGAGCACCCGGTGGCAGGGCACGACGATGCTGATCGGGTTACGACCGACAGCGGTGCCGACCGCACGCACCGCAGCTGGTTTGCCGATATGCCGACAAAGCGCAGCGTAGGTCCAGGTACTGCCCGCCGGTATCGCGAGCAGCGCGCGCCAGACCGACTGCTGGAAGGCAGTTCCGTGCGACAGATCCAGCGGCAGCTCGAACCCCTGCCGCCGGCCGGCGAGGTAGTCCTGCAATTGGGCCGCGGCCTCGCACAGCACCGGATGGACCGGATCGACCAGCCAGCCGGCCGTCTGCGGCGAATGCCGTTGGGACTCGAACCACAGGCCGGCGAGGCCGATGTCTGAGGCAGCCAGCAGCACCCGGCCGAGGGTGGTATCGACCTCGCGGCAGTGGATGGCGA
Organism: Burkholderiales bacterium; assembly: GCA_038220085.1. Taxonomy (GTDB): domain Bacteria; phylum Pseudomonadota; class Gammaproteobacteria; order Burkholderiales; family Burkholderiaceae_E; genus Lautropia. The sequence continues at coordinate 631 of JBBRJB010000237.1, read as the reverse complement.
CGTCGCGTTTGAACTTCATAGGGGTGCCTCCTCGAGTCGGGTTGCGGCCGGGGCGTGCCAGGCACGCAGGACCGCATAGCTGCGCCAGGGTCGCCAGGCATCCGATGCCTCGGCCGCAGCACGGGCCGAAGTCACCCCGAGTGCCTTCTGCAGGGCAACGTCGCCCGCCGGGAAGGCGTCGGGCCAGCGCAAGGCGCGCATTGCGATGTACTGGGCCGTCCAATCGCCGATTCCCGGCAGCGCCAGCAGGGTCGCTACCGTCGCCGGCACGTCCGCGCCTGGGCGGAGCTGCAGGCGACCGTCCAGAACGGCACGCGCCAGCGCAACCAGGGCCGATTGCCGTTGCCGCACGATGCCGATGCGGCCCAGGTCGTCGCCACCTGCCGCGGCGATCGCCGATGCTGTCGGAAACAGTCGGCTCAGGCCCGCGACCGGTGTCAGGATTGGCTCACCGAAGGCCTGCACCAGGCGCGATCCGAAGGTCCTCCCAGCGGCGACCGTGACCTGCTGCCCGAGTACCGCCCGCACCGCCAGCTCGAAACCGTCGACCGTACCCGGTACGCGGAGTCCCTCGCCGCGCGGAAAACTCGCCTGCAGCGGTGGATTGATCGCCATCGGATCGGCATCCAGG
>JBBRJB010000236.1:0-5249 GCA_038220085.1 Burkholderiales bacterium | reverse complement strand
ACGGCCTGTTCGACTTCCACCAGTGTGCTGTCGCCCCTGGTCTTGACGATTTCGTCGTAGAGAGCCGAAAGCTGTTCCTGCTGGCTGGCCGATTCCGAGATCTTCTTCTCCAGCGTTGCACTGCGTGACTGGAGTTGACTCTGGGAGTCCCGCAGCGACTTGATCTGGTCCTCGAGGCGGCCCGCCCTCGCCTCCGCTTCCTGGACACGGCGCGCGCCGTCCCGTTCCGATGCCAGGAAGCGCTGCTGGGTGTACCACCAGCCCGCAACTGCCAGCGCGCAGACCAGCAGCAGCACCAGCAATGCCCAAAGTCCGCCGTGCCCCGACTTTGCAGGCGGTGGCGGTGGCGGGGGTGGCGGGGGTGGGGGTGGCGAAACCGGCGGAAGGCCGGACGCCCTGCCCGCGGTCATGGGAGGTGGGGGAGCAGGCGGCGACGGCTCCGGCGATCGAGGCGGGGGACTGCCGGATGACGAGCGCGTGGCACCAGCGCCGATACCGGCCGCAGCCATCACCGGCGCCGTCGGCGACCCGCCGGCGGCGGGAGACGGCGTTGACGCGGCGGGCGCCGGCGCAGATGATGGCACTGACGCCGGGGCTCCGGCAGCAGCGGAGGGCATCGAAGCCGCCGTCGATTCGCCGACTACCTTTGCATCCGTGACTTGCCCACCCGTCAGTCTGGTTTCCGGAGTTGCCGAGCTTTTCTGCTGGTCCAAACTCAAGTCTGTTATTCCCTTGTTGTCGGCAGGAACTGCCGGCCGCGCATGTTCGGTTGCGTGATTCAAGCCCGCATATTGTATCTGGTCAACCAGATCGCGCCGATCGCGGTACACCACTACCTTTTCAAATCCCAGCCCGAGCGCATGCTGCCGGATGTCCTCATGCGGCACGAACACCGGCTGACGCCTGCCCCAGGTCGCAAATTCGTCGGGAAGACTCAGCGACAAGGTGTCGAGGTGGCTGCTGGCGCCGACCACCCAGGAGAGCGCCGCGTCCGATCGTTGCACGCGCTGCAGGCGCCACATCAGTTCGGGCGACGGTCCGTTGGACAACCGGGTCGCTTCGTACGCCGTGACGACCTCGACCGACGCCGCTTTCTCTCGCAATTCGTCGAGCCAGTCGGTCCTGCCGTCGGGACGGTTGAGTACCAGTACCCGCAGCGCGGGTTCGCCTCCCGCGGGTCCGCCCCCCTTCTCCCCGGAGGGGGCAAGGCGCCCGAATGTTGCCACCAGGTGCCGGGCATCGTACGGCGGTTCAGCCGGAGTATCCACCGGCGGTTGCTCACCGAAGCAATCGCGGAACGCCTCGACGCTGGCCGGACCGATCAGCCCTGCCCGGGTGCCGGCGGGCCAGGCAATTCCCCGTCGAGCCATCTGCGCTGCCACCAGCCGCACCGCGGAGGGGCTCGGAAGAACGATCGAGTCGAAGTCGGCAAGGCGCGACAACGCCGGGTCGAGCGTCTTCGCGGCAGTGGACAGGCTGACCAGGGGCCAGCGCTCGACATGCAGGCCGGCCGCTGACAGATCGCGAAACAGCGATTCGCTACCTTCGGCTGCCTGGGTAAGGACAACAGTGGCGGGCATCAGCAGGCTTGGGCCGGTTGCTGGCGCATCTCATCGCAGCAGCATTGAAGCCACCCTCTCGCCGAGCAACCGGGCTTGCGCCGTCGACGGGGCAGCTTCCTGCAGGCTGGCGCGGCGGATATTGCCGGCATCGTCGGCGAGCAACGCATCGATGCGTAGTTCGCCGTTGGGCGCGAGCGTGGCATACGCACCCAGGGGGGTGTGGCAATTGCCTCCCAGTGCCTGGGACACCGCCCGCTCCGCCGTCACGGCCAGCAGCGTGTCCGGATCTTCGAGGAATGACAGCGCGTCACGCACTTCCGACTGATCCCTGCGGATCTCGATCCCGAGCACGCCCTGCCCCGGCGCCGGCAACGACAGGTCCGGCGGCATCACCTGGCGAATCCGGGATGCCAGGCCGAGTCGCTTCAGGCCGGCAGCGGCCAGCACGATGGCGTCGTACTGGCCGGCATCCAGCTTTGCCAGCCTCGTGTCGAGGTTGCCGCGCAGCGGTTCGATCCGCAGCGCGGGGAACTTCTCCCGTATCTGCGCTGCTCGCCGCAGACTGGAGGTGCCGACTACTGAACCTGCCGGCATCTGTGCCAGTTCCGCATGGCGCCCGGACACGAAAGCGTCGCGCGGGTCTGCCCGGGCGAGCACGCAGGCCAGTTCGAACGCGTCCGGCAGTTCCATCGGCACGTCTTTGAGGGAATGCACGGCCAACTCGGCGCGGCCATCGAGCAGCGCCAATTCGAGTTCCTTGGTGAACAGTCCTTTGCCGCCGACTTCCGAGAGCGGCCGGTCCTGGATCTGGTCGCCCCGGGTGGTCATGCCGACCAGCCCGACGCGGCAGGCCGGGTAGCGCGCGCGCAATTGATCGGCGACATGATTGGCCTGCCAGAGCGCAAGTCTGCTTTCGCGGGTTGCCAGCCGCAGCCTCTGCGGTGCCTTCTGCCCTGCCCCTGGCGTGGCGGCGGCAGGCTGGTTTGCAGCCAGCGTCAGCTGACGAGTCCCTTGACGATCGACCACTGCCGCCGGCTCACCGGCAGGCGGTCCTGGATCTCCCGCAGCACGACCTGCCAATACGGGTCGCCAGCCTCGCCCTCGCCAGTGGGTGTCACCCGCTCGAACCCGGCAATCGACGGCCGCGCAACCAGGGCATTGCGGTGAATCCGGACGAAACGGTCGTTGAATTCGTCTTCGAGCGACGTGAGGGATTCCTCGATCAGGAACTCCCGCTCGCGGGTGCGCACCGTGATGTACTTCAATTCCGCCTTGAGGTAGACCACCTGCTCCAGCGGCACCAGGATGACCCGGCCGCGTTCATGCACGGATAGGTGTCGGCGCCGCGTGTTCGTCGCCTTGGCCAGCGCGTCGATGGCGTCCAGATGCTCGGACGGCATCAGGGTGCGGGCCCTGACCAGGGCGGCCAGCAGCCGCTGGCCGCGTACCGGCTTGAGCAGGTAATCGAGCGCGTTGACCTCGAACGCATCGACGGCGAATTCGTCGAAGGCCGTCACGAAGATCATGAGCGGCATCGGCTTGGGGTCGTCGCTGTCGCCTTCGCCCGCGCGAGCGGAGATATGTCGTGCCAGTTCGATGCCGCTCATGCCGGGCATCTGGACATCCATCAGGACGATCTGGGGACGCTGCGTCTCGATCTGCGCCAGGGCCTCCGGGGCATTGGCAGCCTCCCCTACGATACGGTGGGGAAACTCCGGGGCAAGGTCGGCAAGCACCTCTCGGAGCCGCGCGCGAGCGGGTGGCTCATCGTCAACGATCAGGATTGAAGTGGCGTCTGACATCTCGGCGTCGTCTCTCTTTGCGGTAGGGGAACTCAAGGTGCAACCGGAAGCGATCCCCCTGCGGCCCCGTCTTGAGTTCGGCTTCCATATCGTACAGCAGCATCAGGCGCTCACGCACGTTGGACAGTGCCATCTGGTTGCCTGGACGTATCGCCGGTGTTGCAGAAAGGGGATTGTCAATTTCCACCCGGACCCGGTCTCCCGGTCGGGTGATCCGGATTTCTATGCACCCTTCATCCATCCGGGGCTCGATGCCGTGGTGGACGGCATTCTCCAGCAAGGGCTGCAGCAGGAGCGACGGCAGCAGCGCATCGCCCGGCATCTCGGCCACATCCCAGACCACCTTCAGCCGATGCGACAGGCGCAACTGTTCGATCGCAAGATATTCCTTGCAGGTGATGACTTCGTCATCCAGCGGCACGAGTTCCCGGGCGTCCCGCATGAAAACCCGGAACAGGTCGGCGAGGTTCTCCAGCGTATGCTCCGCCAGGCGTGGATCGCTGCGGATCAGGCCGAGAACCGTGTTCAGGCTATTGAACAGGAAGTGCGGACGGATCCGGGCTTGCAGCGCCTGCAGACGGGCCTCCGAAAACGACGGCGCATAGGCCCGGGCCCGCAGGCGGAAGTATTCAAAGAGCGCAGCGGCGATGATTGCCGCCGACACTGCGCGCGTAAAGATCCAGAGCAGCCGCTGCGGCTGCGGCACGTCGTCCTGCAAGGTGAAGCCGGAGAACCCGGTGGCCACCAGCGCAGTCAGGAGCGCGGGCAGCGCCAGGCCGACCGCCCATTGCACCTCGATCCGCTGGCCGTTGCTCCAGCGACGCGCGACGCACAGGCAGCCGAGCGACAGCAGCAGCGATGGTTCAAGGATGAGCGCGATGCCGAGCAGCCTGGGCCAGATAGAGGCGAGATCCGATGCCAGCGCGATCGCGGCGGCGACGGCTGCGCCGTTGAGGATCACGATCGTCCGGAGGCAGACTCCGATGTTGCAGCAGTCGGGGACGACCGGTGACGGCGCACCTTCCGTCTGGCGACGGGCCTTCCCGGATTCGGTCAGTCCGGCGGGACCACCCGACTCCTTATAATCGTTCTCGACGCCTTCGGCTTTGGCTTGCTCCATCGGGACCGGATTATGACAGAACAGTTCGACAACAAAGACAAGGCGTGGTCGGCGCGGTTTTCGGAGCCGGTGTCCGAGTTGGTCAAGCGCTACACCGCATCGGTCGGCTTCGACCAGCGGCTGGCCATGGTCGATATCCGGGGTTCGCTCGCCCATGCCGAGATGCTGGCCCACGTCGGCGTGCTGTCGCCGGCGGACCTGCAAAGCATCCGGGACGGGTTCGTCAGCATCGAGCAGGAGATCCGCGACGGGGTCTTCCGTTGGTCGGTGGACCTGGAGGACGTCCACCTCAACGTCGAACGCCGCCTCACGGAACTGGTGGGCGATGCTGGCAAGCGGCTTCATACCGGGCGCTCGCGCAATGACCAGGTCGCCACCGACATCCGGCTCTGGCTGCGCGACACGATCGATGAACTCGATCTGGCCCTGCAGGCGTTGCAGCGGGCGCTTCTGGATGTGGCAGCCGTTCACGCCGGCACGATCATGCCCGGCTTCACCCACCTTCAGGTCGCCCAACCGGTCACCTTCGGCCACCACCTGCTAGCCTATGTCGAGATGCTCGCGCGCGATGCCGACCGGATGGCGGACTGTCGTCGCCGGGTCAACCGCCTGCCGCTGGGCGCAGCCGCGCTGGCCGGCACCTCCTTCCCGATCGACCGCGAACGCGTCGCCAGGACGCTCGGCTTCGACGGCGTCTGCGGTAATTCGCTCGACGCCGTCTCGGACCGCGACTTCGCCATCGAGTTCTGCGCGGCGGCCAGTCTC
>JBBRJB010000235.1:0-5272 GCA_038220085.1 Burkholderiales bacterium | reverse complement strand
GAGTGGCCGGCGCCTTCGAACGCATAGATCGCCGCCACCTGCGCCGTGGCGGCCGCGAAATCGGTCACCGTGTAGAGCGCGAGCACCGGCGAGAGCTTCTCGCCGGAGAACGGATGGGCCGTTCCGACGCCGTCTTCCAGCACCAGCAGCATGCGGGGATCCGCGGCGGCAATCTCCGACAGCCCCGCTGCCGCGGCGATCCGGGCCGCCGACTGTCCGATGGCCTGGGGCGAGAGCTTGCCGTCGGGCCACATCGTCTGCTGGAGCCGATGCTTGCCGAGGGTATCGACCATGACAGCGCCTTCCCGCTGCAAGGCAGCGAGCATCCGGTCGAAGACGGCGTCCACGATGATTAGGCTGTTTTCGGACGAGCAACTCGTGGCGTTGTCGAAAGTCTTGGAGGCCGCGATCTTGCCGGCAGCGTCGGCGAGGTCGGCGGATTCGTCGACGATGCTCGCGACATTGCCCGCGCCGACGCCGAATGCGGGAGTGCCGCAGCGGTAGGCGGCCTTGACGTTGGCCTGCGAGCCGGTGGCGACCACGAGATCGGCCTGGCGCATCAGTTCCCCAGTCGATACCTTGGAGATCGGGGCGGGCAGCATCTGGACCAGGTCGGTGGGAGCGCCGATTCTTTCCAGTTGCTCGTGAACGTATCGCAGCAGCAGTGCACAGGTGCTCCAACCCTTGGGGCTGGGCGCGACAATGACGGCATTGCGTGCGGCCAGCGAATTGATGATCTTGTTGGCGGGGGTGGCAGCCGGATTGGTAGAGGGCGTCACGGCGCATACCACCCCGACGGGCCGTGCGATCTCGATGAGCCCCGTGGCGTTGTCCTCAGAGATCATGCCCACCGTCCTGGTCGCCTGCAGGTCACGAAGCAGGCCGAGAGTCTTGCGATAATTCTTGCGGACCTTGTCCTCGACGACGCCGACGCCGGTGTCGGCCACTGCCAACTCCGCGAGGGTGCGGTTGCGTCCGGGTTCCATGATGGCCCAGCCGGCGGCGGCGACCACGTCGTTGATCCGCTCCTGGTCATAACCATCCGCGATCCGCTGGGCGGCACGCGCGCGCCTCACCAACTCTCCGACCTCCCGCGCTATGGCCGTTTCTGCCGCTACCCTTACGGAGTCATCGCCCACTGCCGTCACCGCCCTTGCTTGTTTCAATCGATCTTGATGTTGGCATCGGCCACCAGCTTTTTCCACTTCACCAGTTCCATCGTGACCGCCTTGCCGAGCGCCTCGGGGGTGCCGCCCACCCCCTCGCTGCCCTGTTGCAGCAACTTCTCCTGAATGTCCGGATCCTGCACCGCGGCATTGATCGCGGCGTTCCATTTGGCGATGATGGATTTCGGCGTGCCGGCGGGCATGAACACGGCATACCAGGAATCGACCTCGAAGTCCCGGATGCCCGATTCCTGGATGGTCGGCACGTCGGGGAACGCCCGGCTTCGCTTCGCGGTCGAGACCGCCAGCGCCTTGAGCTTGCCCTGCTTGACGTAGTTGGCAGCGGCAGGGATCGACACCCACAGCAGCGGCACCTGCCCGCCCATGACATCGATCACCGCCGGCCCGCCCCCTCGGTACGGCACGTGGGTCAGTTTCGTGCCGGTCCTGAGCTTGAACAGTTCGCCGGCCAGGTGTCCCGGTGAGCCGTTGCCGACCGACGCATAGGGCAGGGAGTCCGGCTGTGCTTTGGCAAGTGCCACCACGTCCTTGACGGATGCCGGGGCGAATTTCGGATTGGCCACCAGGATCTGCGGCAGCGAGGCCACCATCGCGACCGGCGCGAAATCCTTTTCGGTGTCGAAGGGTAACTTCGAATAGATGGCGGGGTTGATGGTGTGCGAGTTCAAGGTGAACAGGACGGTGTAGCCATCCGGCTCAGCCTTTGCCACGACCTCGGTTCCGATCGAGCCGGCCGCACCGCCGCGGTTGTCGATGACGATTGTCTGCCCGAGATGCTGGCGCAACTTTTCCTGGACGATGCGGGCGATGACGTCGGTCCCGCCGCCCGGCGGATACGGTACGACGACCCGGATGGGCTTGTCGGGATAGGAAGCAGCGGCTGCCGCGGCGCCCCCGGGAAGGGCTGCGGTCATTGCGAGCGCCAGCGCCAGCGCGACGGCAGAGGTGCCGGACACCGGCAATCGAAGCGTCGTGAGCTTGGGGATACGGGGACAAAACATGGGGTCTCCTCTGGGTCCGCTCCGGCACGACTGCAGCCTGGGCCAGGCACTTTAACATGACCCAGGCAGCCCGTGCGGCAGCCCGTGCGGCCGCGCGGACAGGCATTCCCAGGCGGGCCGCCGGACTAGTTGGTCGGGCTCAATTCCAGCAATTCGGACAAGCGACCAGGGTCGAGCGGCTTCGTCAGATGGTGGTCGAAACCCGCAGCCATCGCCTGTTGCCGATCCCGTTCCTGACCCCAGCCGGTCACCGCGATCAGTCTGATCTCCCGGCCCCACGGTTGCGCCCGAAGTCGCCTTGCGACCTCGTAGCCGTTCATCACCGGCAGTCCGATGTCCAGCAGGATCGTCTGCGGTGCGAAGGACTTTGCCGTCTCGAGCGCGTGCTGGCCGTCATGCGCCATTGCGATGTCGTGGCCGTCGAGTTCAAGCAGCATCGCCAGCGATTGCGCGGCATCGAGGTTGTCGTCGACGATCAGGATGCGTTGACAAGCGGCGGGCGCAGGCTCGCCGGTGTCCGGCCCGGGCAGCAGACCGGGCGGCGTAACGACTGGCAGTGCCTGCGTCGCGCAGGGCAGGCGCACGATGAAGCGGCTTCCCTGTCCGGGCCCGGCGCTCTCCGCGTCGATCGAGCCGCCATGCAACTCCACCAGTCCGCGCGACAAGGCAAGTCCGATGCCGAGCCCGCCCTGCGACCGGTCGATGGCGGGCATCACCTGCGCGAACATGCGGAAGATCCGCTCCCGATCCGCGTCCAGCAGGCCGATGCCGTTGTCCGATACCGAAATCACCACCTGGCTGCCGTCGCGACAGGCTTCAAGCGCAATTCGCCCCCCCGGCGGGGTGTACTTGGCTGCATTGCTGAGGAGGTTGGCAAGCACCTGGCTGAGCCTCGTCGGGTCGGCTTCCAGCAGCGGCGTCTGGGCAGGCAGCGCCAGCGATAGCTGGTGCCCTGCCGCGTCGATCTGGCCTTTGACCGATTCGACCGCGTGATGCACCACTCCGGATAGGACGATTCTTTCCTTTCGGAGCTGGGTCTTGCCGGTGGCGATCCGGGTCACATCCAGCAGGTCCTCTACCAGTCGGGTCATGTGGCGGACCTGGCGCTCGATCACGTCCCGCGACCAGCGCGCCTGGACATCGGCCGGTGCCTTCAGGCGCAGAACCTCCAGCGCCGTGACGATCGGCGCCAGCGGATTGCGCAGTTCATGTGCGAGCGTCGCCAGGAAGTCATCCTTGTGGCGCAGGGTTTGCGCCAGTTCCGTATTCAGGCGACGCCGCTCGTTCTCCAGCGACTTTCGTTCGGTGATGTCGATGCCGAGGCCGTAGGTCGCTCTCGGCGTACCGTCGCTGCGGTAGACGGCGCGTCCCCGTCCCTCCATCCAGCGCCATTCTCCCGACTTATGGCGGAAGCGGTATTCGACGAGGAAGTCGCTGTGGCGCCGCAGCGCCTGCACGAACGCATCCTGGACCCGTGCCCGGTCCTCCGGATGGAGCAGCGCCAGGAAATCCTCGCGCGTGCCGCTGAACCCTTCGCGCTCGAGTCCGAAGATTTCGAGAAGCTCCCGGCTCCACCAGGTGCGATCGCTGTTGAACTCCCGCGACCAGGCGCCCATCCTGCCCCCGCGCATCGCGAGCGCAAGGACATCGCGGCTTTCCCGCAGCGCCTCCTGCGCACGAGCCGATTCGATCGCGGACCAGCTGCGCTGCGCCACCTGGTGCACCAGGCGGATCTCATCCTCCGACCACACACGCGGCAGCGACTGGCGCAGGGAGAGCGCGGCCGCCAGTTTGCCGTCATGCAGGATCGGCACGCAGAGCAGGGCGCCGCTTGTCGTGCTGCGGCCGGGGATCATCCAGGCCTCGTCCTGCCGGCTGCCGCTCAGAGCGACCGCCCTGCCGGCCAGCAGCAGCTGCATCGGCCCGCAGTCCGGGGGGGCGAGTGGATGATGCCCGACCAGGCTCGGCGCACTGCTGGTGTAGTCGCAGCTGACTTCGGCCGTTCCCTGCGCGACATCGATGTCCGCGAACACGCAGCGCTCCGATTGGAAAAAGCGCGCGAGGCGGCCGACTACGGCCGCCTTGATGTCCGCGGCGCTGGTGAGGTCGCGGGTGGCATCCTGCAACTCGACCAGCAGGCGCTGCGCCTCGCCATTGCGCCTGATCGCCAGTTCCGAGAGTTTGCGGTCGGTGATGTCGATCGCGAGGTTGGTGACACCGATGAGATTGCCGTCGGCATCGCGCAGCGGCCCGCCGATCCAGTCGACCCACTCGGTCACGCCGCCGCGGGTCACCAGCATCTCGGTTCTGAACGACTTGCCGGTCTGCAGGATCTGCTTGCGGGCCGCCGTCAGGGTGGCAGCAACGGCTGGTTCGTAAATCTCCTCGGCGCGCTTGCCCAGCATGTCGGCCTCGCGCAAGCCTACCGGCGGCTTCTGAACCCAGACATAGCGAAGCTCGCAATCGACGTCGAAAGCCGAAATAGCTGCCAGTTCCAACGCGGCCTGCAGGCGCTGGCTCGAGCGGGCGAGCCGATGCATGCCTTGCGTGCGCAAGTCCGCTTCACGGCGATTCCGATGGAGGTGTCCGGCCAGCAGGCAGATGAGCACGCCGGCTGGCACCAGCAGGGCAACTCTCAACGCCGGCGACGTCAACCCGCCGGTTTCGACGGGCACGGGGTGGAGCACTGCCCAGATTGCGCAGATCGCGGTGGCAAGCATGCCGGGCCAGAAGCCGCCGTACCAGGCGGCCAGCAGGATCGCGAGGAAGGGGCCGAGGAAAAGGAGGTGGGCGCCTTGGGGCGGGATCGCGAGTCTGATCAGGATGCCCAGGCACGCGGCCGCGACGGCCACCAGCCAGGGATTGCAGCGCCCGAGTACCGACGATCGAAGGTCTGGCAAAGTGACGGTCCTTGAAGCCTTCGCCGATGATAGGTGGGTTTCAGTGACGGGGCCAGGAAAGCGCGTGCGGCCGCTTTCCGGGTGTCGCTTCCAGTTCCCGGGCCTCGTGGGCGGTGTCGGCCCATCCAGGGACATCGGTTGATGCGGCCGGTCCCTTGCGCTAGTATCAATCGATGACTTCCGA
>JBBRJB010000234.1:0-5284 GCA_038220085.1 Burkholderiales bacterium | reverse complement strand
TTCAGCGACGTTGCTGTTGGAACCGACGGTTGCATAGAGCTTCGATCCATCGGTGCTGGCGATGATGTTCTTGGTCCAGTGATGATTGCGCGGCCCGGCCGGAAGTTCCACCAGTCGCGTACCCGCCGCACTGATCGTCGTCTCCCCTTCCTTGTAGGGGAATCGCACGATCGCATCGGTGTTGGCCACATAGAGATCCTCGCCGACCAGCGCCATGCCGAAGGGAGAATTCAGCCCGCTCAAGAAGACCGAGCGTGTCTCCGCAACCCCGTCGCCGTCCTTGTCGCGCAGGAGGGTTATCCGGTTGGCGCTCGGCACACCGGCGCCCGCCTTCGCCATCACCTTACCCATGATCCAGCCCTTGATGCCACCGGAGGCGTTTTCCGGCCTGGGTGGCTTGTTGGACTCCGCGACCAGCACATCCCCGTTGGGGAGCACATACACCCACCGCGGATGATCGAGACCGTCGGCGAAGGACACCACGGCAGTACCGGGCGCGGTCTGCGGCGCCTGCCGCTGCGACCAGCCGACTGCCGGTGCGATGTTGACGGTCGGGATCAGGCTCTTGTTCGGCGGCGGCAGCTGCGGGTTGGGGCCGGTGCCGGCGGATACCGGCAGGCGAGCCGTGTCGCCGCAGGCGGCCAGCCCGGCCACGGCAGACATGCAGACGGCCATGCGGATCAGATGATTCAAAAGGAGGTCTCCTCGGGTCGCAAAGCGGATGATCCTGCTCTCGAGCAGCTTTCGAGCCCGGCTTTCAGCCTGCTCCGCCTCCCGCCCGGCGGCTCATCGTCCCAAGCCGGTACTAGATCGAGGGGAGGAAACCGGCGATTTCCCGGTTGAGGAACGCCGCGGCATCCGGATCGGCCGCAGAAGCCGACTGGTGCCCCCAGCACGAGGGAATCTCCACGAATCGCGCCTGGGGCATCGCGCTCGCCGCGAAGCGGGCGGCTTCGGCGGAGTTGTAGAGATCGAGAGCGGGCGCCAGCACGAGCGCCGGCACCGGCACCGATTGCAGCGCCCTGACGGTATCCCCGCCAAAACCCGGCGTCGAACCGACGTCGTGGGCATCGTAGGCGCGGGACTGGTACAGCCAATCGACCGGGGAGAAGCACTGCCCCTGCCACCAGGCCGTGCGACCACGAATCCACTCGATGACCGCGCCGGCGCTGCCGAACTCCTGGTCCACCTGCTGCGGCGTTCGCCCTGAAATCAGCTGCATCAGCGGCACCCAGGCCGCCCACTCGCCACACGACGGGTCGGCGTCGGGATCGTCCGATCCGCAGGAACCCGCCGGCGATTTGCGCGACGCCACCGCCAGCGCCCTGCGCGACGTTTCATTGATCGCGGCCGCCCAGGGTGTGGTGCGCGCCATGGGCGTCATGGCAACCAGGCGCGCCACCCGGCTGCCGTGCGATACCGCCCACTGCAGGGCCTGCATGCCACCCATCGAGGCCCCGATCACCGCCCGAAGTCGGCGCACGCCAAGGTGCTCAACCAGCGCCAGCTGGCTGGCGACCATGTCGCGGATGGTGAACGCCGGAAAGGCGGTGCCGGGCTGGCGGGTGGACGTCGATGGCGAGGTAGTCAAGCCGTTGCCGATGGCATCCACGGCAATCACCACGGTGTGCCGGGGATCCAGCGCCTTATCCTCGCCGATCAGGAAATCCAGGCGGTGGTGGGTGCTGCCCACCGCGGAAAGCACCAGGACCACGTTGTCGGCCCCGCTCAAGGCGCCCGCAGCGACCCTCCCTGATGCACCATGCAACACGTAGGACAGGCGGAAGTCGCGGATCGATTCGCCGCTCTCCAGCGGCAGGTCGCCAAGCGCCAGTTCATGGTGGGCGCTGTCGATCCAGCCGGGCTGCAACGGGGGATGGCGCGACGCCGGCATGGGGTGGCTCACATCATCAGCACGGCGCGCACGATCTCGCCGCGGGTCATGGCGTCGAAGCCTTCGTTGATGCGCTCCAGCGGCAGCCGCACCGAGATGAGTTCATCGAGCTTCAGCCTGCCTTCGAGGTAGCAGCGCGCCAGCCACGGGAAATCACGGCGCGGTCGCGCGCCGCCGTAGCTCGAACGGATGACCCGTTTCTCGCCCATCATCGAGCCGAAGCGCAACGACACCTTTCGATCGACGTTGACCTTGCCCAGGATGACCGCCTGACCGCCGACCCTGACCACGTCGAACATCGTCTGCAGCGCCGGCTCCCCGCCCGCGCATTCGAAGGCGTAGTCGGCCCCTCGGCCGCCGGTAAGGTCTTTTACTGCCGCTGGAACGTCCGTGCAATCCGGCCCGAGCAGATGCGTCGCGCCGAATTGCTTCGCCAGCGCCAGCCTGCGCGGATCCCGATCGATCGCAATCACGGTCCGCGCCAGTTCCATCGCCGCGCCCTGCACGGCGTTGAGACCGACCGCGCCGCAGCCGATCACCGCGACATGCGCGCCGGCCTCGACTTTCGCCATGCGCGACACCGCCCCTACACCGGTCATGACGCCGCACCCGATCAGGCAGGCGCGGTCGAACGGGATCTCGTCGGGCACCTTGACGGCGCCGCTCTCGGGCACGACGCAGTACCGAGCGTGCGAGGACATCACCGAGAAGTGATGCAGCTTGGCGCCCTTGCCGCTGCCGCCGGCGAGGCGGTAGCGCGAGGTCCCGTCCATCTGGTGTCCCGCCGGCTGATGCCGGCTGAAGGGCTCGCAAAGGATCGGCTGGTCCCGCTCGCAGTAGAAGCAGTGGCCGCAGTGCGGGTTCCATGAGCACACCACGTGATCGCCAGGCCGTACCTGCGCCACCGCCGATCCCACCCGCTCCACCACGCCGGCGCCCTCGTGACCCAGCACGATCGGCAACGGGTAGGCGAGGTTGCCTTGCATCACCTCCAGGTCCGTGTGGCAGAGGCCGCTGGCATGCACCCGGACCAGCACGTCGAACGGTTTGAGTTCCCCCAGTTCCACCTGCTCGATGACCAGCGGCTTGCCGACTTCGTGAAGAACCGCTGCATCGAACTTCATGGATTTGCCCGGGTCGGTGGTGGGTTACTGGCCGAACATGGCATTGGGAAGCAGCAGCGTGATCTGCGGGAAGAGGGTCAGCAGCACCAATACAAGCATCAGGATTCCGAGAAACGGCAGGACCTCGATGGTGTAATCGTCCATCGGCACGCGCAGCACCCGCGAACTGATGAACATCATCTGCCCGACCGGTGGCGTCACCCCCGCGATCGTGAGGTTGGTGACCAGGACGATGCCGAAATGCACCGGGTCGATTCCAAGCTTGGTCAGGATCGGGACGAAGATCGGCGTCAGGATGATGAGCGCAGAGGTTCCCTCGACGGCGGTTCCCAGCACGATCAGCAGGACATTGATCAGCAGCAGCAATGCAACCGGATCGCTGGTGAGGGACACCAGCCAGGCAGCCATCTGCGGCGGGATCCGCTCCCAGGCGAGGTAGAAGCCGAATGCCGAGGCGGCGCACACCATCAGCATGACCGATGCCGTGTCCAGCACCGTCTCCTTGAGCAGCAGCGGCAGGTCTGACAGGCGCAGGCTGCGATAGGCGAATTTGCCGACCAGGATCACGTACAACACGGTGATCGCGCCGGCTTCAGTGGGTGTAAAAATGCCGTAGCGGATTCCGACGATGATGAAAACCGGGATCGACAGTGCCCAGACCGCTTCGCGGAAGGTACTTCCCAGCACCTTCATGCCGGCGAAGGTCGTTCGCCTGGGCAGGTAGCCACGCCGCTTCGAGATGAACCAGGTCACCAGCATCAACGATGCGGCGAGCAGGAGTCCTGGCAGGATCCCGCCGATGAACAAACGGCCGATCGACACATCCGCCACGTAGCCGTAGATAATCAGCCCGATCGACGGCGGGATCAGCGAAGCGATGATGGCCGAACATGAGGTGATCACCGCTGCGAAAGCCGGGCTGTAGTTGTTCCGGACCATCTCCGGGCCGAGGATCTTCGCGAGCATCGCGGCGTCGGCGCTGGCAGAAGCGGTGAGCCCGCCCAGCAGGGTCGCCAGCACCGTGCACATCTGCGCCAGTGCGCCGGTCAGATGCCCCACCATCGCGTCGGCCAGCGCCAGCAGGCGGCCGGTGATGCCGGCCTTGTTCATGATCGCGCCCGCCAGAACGAAAAATGGGATGGCGAGCAGCGGATAGGAGTCGGTAGCAGTGACCATCTTCTGGACGAAGATGTTCAACGGCATTTCGCCGCTCACCACGAAGAACGACAGGGCGCTGATCGCGATGGCATAGGAAATCGGCGTGCCAAGGGCAAACAGAACGCACATCAGGATGGCGGGGATCCAGTCAGCCAGCATTGGTTTCCCGATCCTCGTCGATGTACCAGGTCTTGCCGAACATGACCTGCAGGTAGCGGACGATCATCAGCGCGAAGCCGAAGGCCACCGGTCCGTAGAGCCAGGTCAGCGGCAGGCGCAGGACCGCGCTGGGGCTTTCCCAGGCGTCGATGGCGAATCGGGTGCCGAACCAGACCATGAACGCCAGGAACGACAGCATCAGAAGGTGATTCACCCCGACGACCAGCCGCCGCAGCGAATCGGGAAAGCGGTTCACCAGCAGGTCGATGGTCGGGTGCATGTGGTATTTGATGCACGCGCTGGCGCCGAAGAAGACGAGCCAGGCGAAAGCCAGGGTCGCGATCTCACCCGACCAGGCGGCCGGCTGGGCAGTGATGTAGCGGGTCAGCACGCCCCAGCCTACCGAGAGGATGATCACGACCGCCGCGAGCGACGCGATGATCTCCTCGAACTGGTCCACCAGCCACGCCAGGCCGCGCGGCCCCGGAGGGCCGCGCTCAGGATCGGTCGTCAATTGTCCGGCTCGGCTGAGAGACTGAGAGGGTAAGGGGACTTCTACTTCAGCAGGAACGTCTACTTCAGTACCGCCATGACCGTCTCGTGCAGGTTGGGCGACCACTTCGGGAACGCCTTGTACACCGAGGTTGTCGCCTTCTGGAAGGCGGCGGTGTCGACGTCGCTCACGAAAGTGACGCCGCCGGCCTTGAGCTTGGCAACGTAGTCGTCGTTCATCGCCAGCGTCAGGCGGGTCATTTCGGTGCCGCCCTTGGCACCCTCTTCGACCAGGATCTGCTGCACGTCGGCGGGCAGGGACTTGAAGTACTTGGCATTGATCGGCCACATGGTGAACGCAGTGAAGTGCCCGGTCATGGAAATGGTCTTGCGGGTCTCATGCAGCTTGGAACCCCAGAGCGAACCGAGCGGCGCTTCGGCGGCGGCAACCACGTTC
>JBBRJB010000233.1:0-5298 GCA_038220085.1 Burkholderiales bacterium | reverse complement strand
TCGGACCAGACCTCGACTGAGTGGGCATGCCCCGCCGCGTGCAGTCCCTGGTAGGCGCGAACGATCTCCGGCGTGATCCAGGTCCCCTCCTGGCCGCTGCGGGGCGCAGCGCAGCAGCGCATCACTTCGACGAAGGCGCGGTCCAGTGTGACCGACCAGGCGCCGGTCAGGTCGAGCCTGCGCAAGGTCTTGCGCAGGGAGCGGCTGGGCTTGAACTCGTCGATGAAGACGACCATGCGCGGATCCGGAGACCACCAGAGCACCGGTTGGCCCTGTGAATACCACGGAAAGATGCCCTGGCGGTAGGCCTCCCGGAGGCGCTGCGGCGACAGGTCGCGGCCGGCGGCGATCAGTCCGTTGGGTTCCGCGCGGGCGTTATCCGGTGGCGGCAGGGGCTGGCCGGGTTCGACCCAGGTCAGCATTGGACGCGCTGGCGGCACACCTGTTCGATCGGCTGTACGCGGGTCTGCCCGGCGACCAGTTCACGCTGGCGTCCGCCGTGCTCCAGGTCCAGCTTGAATTCGTACTTGGCGAAGAACGCGTCGTAGACCTCGCCACCCAAGGTGCCGACTGCCGTGAGCGAATCGTCGCGCCGATCGTATTCCAGCAGGATGGCGGTCAGGGGTTGCGGCGCCGGGCCGGCAAGGACTCGGGCGCCCGCGGCCGGATCGTACTGGCTATGTTCGGCACAGCAGTGGATGACTTCGCCACGTCGATTGGCACCCCCGGGCTTGTCACGATAGCTGATGAAGGTGATCTCCCGGGCCGGATAGGCCAGCTGGTGCGCGCAGATGGCCGAAAAAGCGACGATTGCGCCAGCCGGGCCGACGCCGCCAGGCCAGTCGTAAGGCGTGCCGCCGCTGTCGGTGAGATTGGCGGTCGCTTCGGCCGGCCGGGCAAGGTTCAGAAGAAAGGCGGGCGTCGCCAGGTAAGGGTAGGCGAACAGAAGGTTGCGGCGCAATGGCACCTGCGATGCCCGCAACCGGGCGCCGGTTTCATCGACCAGCCGCGCCCGCTGGTACAGACGCGGCGCGCGCGACTGCTCTCCGGCCACGGCGGGGGCGGCGATCGCCGAACACGCCAGTGCACCCGAGCAGGTCCCCATGAATTCCCGTCTGTGCATTCTCGTCTACCCTGGACTGGTTATCGGGGTGCCTTTGGCGTGTAGGCAATGGCGTCGGTATGCAGCGTGAAACGCCCCTCCTTGCGATCGGCAATGAACCAGCGCAGCGTCTGGATGACGGTCTTGAAGGCGAGCTCGTCCCAGGGGATGGCGTCCTCCTCGAACAGGCGGGCCTCAAGACTCTCCGGCCCCGGGTCGAGAGTCGGGCTCAGCATCCGGGCACGGTAGAAGACATGGACCTGTTCCGCATGGATGACATCGATCATCGAGTAGAGCCCCGTCAGTTCGACCTTGGCCCCTGCCTCCTCAGCGGTCTCGCGAATGGCGCCGTCGGCGACGGTCTCGCCGATTTCCATGAAGCCCGCCGGCAGCGTCCAGTAACCATAGCGCGGCTCGATCGCGCGTTTGCACAGCAGCACCTGGTCGTTCCAGGTGCATACCGTGCCGGTCACGATCCGCGGGTTCTGGTAATGGATCGCGCTGCACGATGGACAGGCGTATCGCGGCCGGTTGTCCGTCGGCGGGACCGTGTATGTCAGCGCGCTGGCGCAGTTTGAGCAGAACTTCATGACTCTGGAATGTACGCCAACTTCGCGCCGGCGATAGCCGAGGTGGTTGCAGTTTGCAGTGCATCATCGGAGCGGCTATACTGCCTTCGCGGGGTGGAGCAGTCTGGCAGCTCGTCGGGCTCATAACCCGAAGGTCGCAGGTTCAAATCCTGCCCCCGCAACCAAATAATCAAGGGCTTGCACTATGTGCAGGCTCTTTTATTTTGTGGCACGCGGCGTTCTTGTGCCTTTGCGTGACGCGCAGGTGCCACACCAGCCCGGCATCCGGTTATCGGACGCCACGCCGATCCTTCTCCGGCTTGTCTCCTTCAGCACTCGAACCGACGCGGGCCGCCCCGTAGAATCCGGGCGATGGGCTCCTGATCCCGGCAGGCTCATGAGAAACAAAACGATTCAACGGGTGTGATCATGCGTTGGCGCGCGGCTTGTCCATGCGCGAACAGGGCCTGCGGTAGAACGCGCCCAACGCCGAGTCGCTATGCGACAGGCTCATCGCGGCCATCTTCAGCGCCTGTCTGACATTGCCATAGGCGAAAAGGAAAGTGAGCCCGACCTGATTGCGTTGGCCGGGCGAAAGACGCTCGCTGTTGGCCATCAACATCGCCTCGTCGATCGGGATGTAGCCCTCGTCGATCCGGCCCAGCCGGAACAGCATTCCGCCTTTCATGCTTTCGCCTGAAGGGCCTTCGGCCTACGCGGCGCTGCCGCTATCGATGACTGGCGTGGGCCCGACCCTCCCGGCTTCGCTCTACCGGTCGTGGTGCCTCAGCCTTCGGCGGCCCGCGACCATTGCAAGGTGTCGGCGGCATGCCGGAACGACTGCACCTGTCTTTCGTCCCGTCGGTTGACCTCGGGCGCGGGGCGCGGGTAATGTGGCTGTCTCGTCCTGTATCCCTCCAACGCGGTCCGATCCAGCGGCGGACCCAAGGAGCCGCAAATGCCTGATTTTTCAATCCATCCCGACGACCTCGACCTGGCCGACCGGGTCCGGGCCTTCGTGCGCGAAAAGGTCATCCCGTTCGAACGGGACCCGCGCAATACCGCGCACGGTCCGAGTGATGAACTGCGAGCCGAACTCAATACGCTGGCACGTGCGCAGGGTCTGATGGCGCCGCATGTCGGGCAGCACTTCGGTGGCCTCGGATTGACCCACGGCCAGCGTGCGGTCGTGTTCGAGGCGGCCGGATATTCACCGCTGGGGCCGGTGGCGCTGCACTGCGCGGCGCCCGACGAGGGCAACATGCATCTGCTGGAGGCGGTCGCCTCCGAAGCCCAGAAGGAACGTTTCCTTCGCCCGCTGGCGTCGGCCCGCATCCGCTCGTGTTTCGCGATGACCGAACCGGCGCCGGGCGCCGGCTCGGACCCATCGCTGCTTGCCACCACCGCGGACGGCGACGGCGAAACCTTTCGCGTGCGCGGCCGCAAGTGGCTGATCACCGGGGCCGATGGTGCGGGCTTCATGATCCTGATGTGTGCGACCCGGGTCGCCGACGCCGACGTCGGGGCGACGATGTTCCTGGTGCCGTTGCCGAATCCCGCGGTGCGGATATCGCGTCTCATCGACTCGATCGACTCCTCGTTCGCGGGCGGGCACGCCGAGATCGAGATCGAGGGGTTGGAGGTCAGGCGCGAGGACGCCCTCGGCGAGATCGGGCAGGGCTTCCGGTACGCGCAACTGCGCTTGGCGCCTGCGCGCCTGACCCACTGCATGCGCTGGCTCGGCGCGGGGCAGCGCGCCCAGGACATTGCGCTCGAGTACGCCGGGCGGCGGATGGCCTTCGGCAAGAAGATCGGCGAGCACCAGGGAGTCGGCTTCGCGCTGGCCGACAATGACATGGACCTTCACGTGGCGCGCCTGGTCACCCGCGAAGCCGCCTGGGTGCTGGACCAGGGCAGGCGCGGCGGCTTCGAGTCGAGCCGGGCTAAAGTCCTCGTCTCGGAGGCCTTGTACCGGGTGGCCGACCGCTGCGTGCAGGTGCTGGGCGGACTGGGGTTGACGAGCGACACGGTGGTCGCGCAGATCTTCCGTGAGTTGCGCGCATTCCGTGTCTACGACGGCCCATCGGAAGTTCACCGCTGGTCGATCGCCCGTCGGCTGCTGTCTGCCAGGTCGGGCAACTGAGTCCCGGTTTGCCGGCTGACGGCGCTGCAGTTACCCCGGCGGGGCGGTCCGGATTAGGCGGTCCGGATTAGTTGACAATTGAATAATTGAAAAGTAATGTAATGTCATTCCGCCGGCAGGCCATGCCGGATCCGGACCGGCTGGGTCCGACGCCGGCGGCCCGTATCTCCCACTGGGTTCCCCGCTATGCGAATTTCCATCCTGGGCGGCGGCCATGGCTGCTATGCCGCCGCTGCGGACCTGTCCGAGGCCGGCCATGAGGTCAGGCTGTGGCGTCGTGATACCGCTGCGCTGGCGGCGGTTCGCAGCGTCGGATCGATCACGCTGAAGGACGCACGGGGCGCGCGCGACGTTGCGATTGCGCTGGCGACGGACAGCATCGGCGAAGCCATCGAGGGCGCGGCGCTGGTACTGATTCCGTCGCCGGCAATCGCGCAGGGCGATATCGCGCGTGCGATGGCCCCGCACCTGGTCGACGGACAAGTCGTGTTCCTGCCACCGGGCACCTTCGGCAGTTACGTCATGTCGCGCATCGTCAGGGACGCAGGCTGCACGGCGGACGTGGCCTGGGCCGAAACCGGCACGTTGCCCTACCTGGCCCGCAAGCATGGCGAGCGTGAAGTGAATGTCACCGTCCGGGCGATCCACCTGCCCACCGGTGTCTATCCGGCGCGCCACGAACAGCAGGCCATCGAGGCGATCCGCCGCGCCTTTCCGAGCGTTCATGCGTGCGGAGACGCCTTGTCGGGCGCACTGATGAATGCCGGTCCGGTGATCCACCCGCCGTTGATCGTGATGAATGCCGCGCCCCTGCAGCACTTCGAGCGCTGGGACATCCACAACGAGGGAACGCAGCGAGCGGTGCGCGACGTGACCGACTGCCTGGACCGGGAGCGGATCGCGGTGCGCGAGGCCCTCGGCTACGGCGCGCCGCATTATCCGCTGCGGGATCACTACGAGAACGATCGCTGGATGTATGGCGATGCGCACAAGCAGCTGGTCAAGTCGGGAGACTGGCGCGAGAACATCGACTTGTACACCCATCGGTACGTCACCGAAGACACCGAACTCGGGCTGGCCTTCCTGGCGTCGGTCGCCCGATATGCCGAGGTCGATGCGCCGGTTGCGCACGGGCTGCTGGCGGTCGCCGGTGGCTTCCTGGGACGCGACCTGCGCCGCGGGCCGAGGACGCTGGAGGCGCTCGGGCTGGCTCAGCTCCCGCGGGCGGACCTGCAGCACCGGCTGCAGGAGGGCACATGAAGCCAGGCGGCGATCCGGCACCGGGCGGCGCGCGCATCGCCGCCGTCGGCGCCGGGCGCATGGGCCGCGGCATCGCGATAGCCTTCGCCTACGCGGGCTACCGGATCGCGCTGATCGACCTGCGTGTGCGCAGCGACGATGCCTGGCAGGTGCTGCGGCGCGAGGCAAGCGCCGAGATCGAAGCCAGCCTGCACGGGCTGGCCGAGCAGGGCGTGATCGCACCT
>JBBRJB010000232.1:0-5311 GCA_038220085.1 Burkholderiales bacterium | reverse complement strand
TCACCGCACTCGGGGTGGACGGGGTCTGGTACGGCATCTTCATCGTGCTGATGTGCGAACTCGGCATGATCACGCCACCGGTCGGCATGAACCTGTTCGTCGTGCACGGCATCCGGCCGGACAACGGCGGCATCCGCGATGTCATCCTCGGCGCGCTGCCTTACGTGGTCATCCTGATGCTGTTCACGATGCTGCTGATCGCCGAGCCGGGCCTGGCGACCTGGCTGCCGTCGAAGATGTGAGCGGGCAACGGCGATGACCAGCACGACTGCAGCGAAATGGCAGTACACGGCGGTGGCGCTGCACGACACCTATCGCAACGGGACGACGACGCCATCCGCCGTGCTGGCCGACTGCCTTGCGCGGATCGACGAGGTCAATCCGCAAATCAACGCCCTGATCGCAATGCGGCGCGAGTCGAGCATTGCGGAAGCCGCCAGGAGCAGCGAGCGCTTTTCCCGCGGCGAACCCCTCTCGCCGCTGGACGGCATACCGCTGGTAGTGAAAGACAACATCAACAGCGCCGACCTGCCGACCACCTGGGGCAGCGTCGCCGGCAGTGACCAGCGTGCGCCGCAGGATGAACTGGCCCTGGCACGGGCGCGCGCCGGGGGCGCAGTATTCATCGGCAAGTCGAATGCGCCCGAGTTCACGCTCGAAGGCTATACAGCCAACGCGCTCTTCGGCGTCACCCGCAATCCCTGGAACCCACGCCTGACGCCGGGCGGGTCAAGCGGGGGATCGGTGGCCGCAGTGGCCGCCGGCATGGCTCCGCTCGCGCTCGGTACCGACGGCGGCGGCTCGACGCGGCGCCCGGCCTCGCACACCGGGCTGGTCGGATTCAAACCCTCGATCGGCGCGATCGCGCGCGAGCATGCCCTGCCGCCGCTGCTGCTCGACTTCGAGGTGATCGGTCCGATCGCCCGCACCGTGGCGGATGTCCGCCTGCTGTTCGACTGCCTGCGGGGGCCTCATCCTGGCGACCGGCGCTCCCTGGCCGCCGCCGCGGCGAGGCCGCTGCCGGACCAGATGAAGGTGCTGTATGTACCGAGCCTGGACGACGCACCGGTCGATCCGCAGATCGCCGCATCCTGCCGGGAGGCAGCAGACCGGCTCGCCGGGCAGGGCCATGCGGTCGAGGAAGGTCCACTGCCACTGGACCTCTCCGGCATCGCGCCGCAATGGCCGATGCTGGGGCAGGTCGGCCTGGCCTGGCTCTTTGAACGGCATCCGCGCTGGCGCAGCGGCGCTGCGCCGAAGTTCCTCGACATGGCGGCGACCGGTTTGCAGGTCCCGGCCAAGGATCTATGGCAGTACCTGGAGTCGGTCGAGCAATTGCGGCGCGACGTCGCCGCGCTGTTTTCACGAATCGACCTGATCGTGACTCCCGCGGCCGCCGCGCTGCCCTGGCCGGCCCAGGAGCCATTTCCGCCGGAGATCGATGGCCGTCCCGTCGGGCCGCGCGGCCACGCGATCTTCACCGGCTGGGTCAACGCCGCCGGCCTCCCGGCCATTGCCATGCCATGTCGGCCCTCCGCCGACCGGCTGCCGATCGGCGTGCAACTGATCGGCGAATACGGCAGCGATAGTGCCCTGCTGACCGTCGCCGAACAATTCGAGCAGGCCGCCCCCGAGCCCTGGCAGTGGCCGCCCTGCCGGTGAACCGGTCACAGCTGCAGGCAGGTCTCCCCGATTCCCTCGAACACCACCCGGACCAGGTCACCGGCCTCGGCCGGCAACAGCCCGCACCAGGTACCGGTGGTCACGACGGTCCCTGCGGGCACCACGGCGCCGGCGCAAGTCGCGTGCCGAAGCCAGGCCGGCAACAAGAAGGCCGGATCCGCCATTGCGTGCGTCCCCCGGAAGTGCAGTACCCTTTGCGCACCGATCTGCACGGCACAGTCCTGCGCCGACCAGTCCCTTGCCTCGAAGGCCATCCAACCGCCCAGCACCAGCGCGCCGTGGGACTGCAGGTCCGCCAGCCGCGCCGGCGCCGGAGCGGAGGCCCCCTCGCTCCAGCGTGAGTCGACGACCTCGATCGACACGCACATCGCATCCACCAGTTGCTCGGCGGTGTGCTGGTCGAGTCGCTGGGCCAGCGCCGGATCCACCGGCTTGCCCAGGCGCAGAGCGACCTCGGCCTCGATCCCGCGGTTCTGGAAGTACCAGCCAGCCGAACCGGCATCCGCCGGGCTTTCACGCACACCCGCCGGCGGCAACGGGCCGTGAGTCTGCCGCGCCTGCCGTGACGGCCCCCCGGATTTCCAGTATCGCGGCGGGCCGTCGGTGAACCAGCCGAGCGCCTGCGCCACCGCCGCCTGGACCGGGTAGGCGGCATCGAGGTCGACCAGGTTCGGCGCGGGCCGGGTGGTGCGCTGGCTGCGGGCCTGCAGCAGACTCGCGGCGGCGGCAACTGCTTCTTCGCCCGCTGCCCCAAGGCTGGACCAGCCGTCGCTCGCCGGCCGTGGGTTCGTTTTCATCCTGTCGTCAGGAATCCCCGCGGCGCCTTCCTGCGGGGCACCCGCAGCCGCCATCGTCATGCCCGGCCCCGCGGGCTTGCAGTCGCCACGATGCCCCGGTCGTGGAGTCGCCCGAATTCGGCCGGGTCCATCCCCAGCAGTTCGACCAGCACCTGCTCGGTGTGCTCTCCGAGTCTTGGCGCCGGACCGGCGGGCAACCGGTCGGTCCCCGAGAAGTCCAGGGGAATGCCGGGCGCCAGGATCGGACCGACGCCTGGCTGCTCGACCGTGCTGAACATCGGATTCTTCGGCGAACAGGACTCATCGCCGTCGACCAGTTGCTGCAGTGTCTGATAGCGGCCCCAGCACACCCCGTGGCGGTCGAACTCCCGGGCCACATCGCTCAGCGGACGGGCCTGCATCCAGCGCTCCAGATGACGCGCGATTTCCCGGCGCGCCTTGAAGCGGTTGCCTTCCCGAGAAAGGTCCAGCCCCAGGTCCCGCCCGAGTTGCTCCATCGCTTCTTCCAGCCCGGTCGCCTTGCACAGTCCGCGCCACTGCTTGCCGGTGAGTCCGACCACCATCACCCGCTCCCCGTCGGCGCAGTTGAAGTCTCGCCCGAAGGCGCCGAACAGATCATTGCCGTGGCGCTCCCGCACCTGTCCCAACTGGGCTTCCGCCAGGAAACCCAGGTGTCCCATGACGGCGAGTGCGACGTCTTCGAGCGCGAGCTTGATGTGCTGACCTTCGCCCTTGCGCCGCCGCTGACGCTCGGCGGCAAGCAGCCCGGTCGCGACCATCTGGCCGGTGATGAGATCCCAGGCCGGCAGCACATGATTGGTCACATGATTGGTCAATTCGTCACCGTCCTTCGGGCCGGTGATATACGGCAGGCCGACGCGTGAATTGACGGTGTAGTCGACCGCCGAGCCGCCGAACCGGTCACCCTGCACAGTCATCTGGATCAGGTCCGCGCGGCGCGCTCGCAGAGCCTCGTGATCCAGCCAGCCGCGGGGCGGAAAATTGGTGATGAGCATGCCTGCGTCCTCGCCCGGGGCGCAGATCAGCCCCATGGCCAGTTCACGGCCTTCCGGCGCGCCCAGGTCCAGCGCCACTGAGCGCTTGGACTTGTTGAGGCCGCACCAGAACAGGCTGACATCGTCCGCGGTGACCGGCCAGCGATGATAGTCCAGTCCGCCGCCGACGGAATCGAGGCGGATCACATCCGCGCCCATCTGGGCGAGCGTCATGCCGCCCAGCGGGGCCGCGACGAAGGCGGCCGCCTCCACCACCCGCATGCCTTGCAGGATCGTGTCAGCCACGCCCGCGCCCCCCTGCCCCGTTCAGCGAGTCCTTCAGTGCGTCTTTCAGTGCGTCTTTCAGTGCATCCTCCAGCAGGCTGCGCGCGATCACCTTCAGCGCGAGGGTTTCTTCCGCACCTTCGAAGATCGACAACACCCGCGCATCCACGAAATAGCGGCTCACTGGCGACTCCTCCGCATAGCCCATGCCGCCGTGAATCTGCAGTGCGTCTCGGGTCACCATCTCGGCGGAGCGGCAGGCCAGGAGCTTGGCGAGGCTGGCCTCCATCCGCCCGCCGCCGGCGTCCAGCATCCGGCCGACTGCGTAGGTGAGTTGCCGGCAGGCCCCGTATCGGGCCGCGCCGACCGACAACTTGGCCAGCGTCAGGGGAAAGCTGACCAGCGGCGCGCCAAAGACCTTGCGGTCGCCCGCGTACTGCAGCGCAGCCCGCAGGGCGGCCCGCATGACGCCGCAGGCGCGAGCCGCCGTCTGCATGCGACCGCCGGTCATTCCAGCCATCGTGAAGTAGAACCCCTTGCCCAAGCCCTGCTCGCCGCCGACCAGGTGGCCGTCGGGGACGAAGAAGTCGTCGAATGCAAGATCGAAAGAGTGCATGCCCCGATAGCCGATGGTGGGGATCGCCTTGCCGCTCAACCGGCCGCCGCGATCCTGGTGGTAGTCGAAGTGGTGGCCTTCGCTGGAAGGCTTTTCCACCAGGAACAGGCTGAGACCCTTGTGCCCTGCCGCCCGGTCCGGATCGGTTCTCGCCACCACCATCAGCAGCCCCGCCTTGCCGGCAAAGGTGCACCAGGTCTTGGCGCCATTCAGCAGCCATCCACCCGCGGTGCGGGTGCCCTTCAACGACAGGCTGGCGACGTCGGAACCGAAGTCTGGCTCGGTGATCGCGATAGCGCAAAGCGGATCGCCGGCCGCGAGCTTCGGCAGCCAGTGTGCCTTCTGCTGCTCCGTGCCGCCGGTCAGCAGCGCCCGGGCGAGAATCTCCGGCCGGGTGATCAGGCTGCCGGCGGCCGCCAGCGACGCTTCCGACAACGCCTCGGTCACGACCACCATCATCAAGGTGTCTTCGCGTCCGTCGGGCCCGGTCCCCCCGAACCGCTCCGGTATGGCCAGCCCGAACACCCCCATCTCCCGCAACGGCTGAAGCAGGGATTCGGGCACGGTGAGGTCCTGGCGATGGATCTGCGCCGCCTGGGGCGCCACGACTTGCGCCGCGAAACGCCGGAACGCTTCCTGGGCCATGGCCAGCGGCTCATCGAGCGCAACCCGGCCGAACTCGGCGTCCGGCCCGGTCAGCAGGCGTCCCGCCGCCGCCAGTGACGAAGCGCCGGCGCAGGTGCGGCGCAAGCCGGCCCACTGCGGGTCGGCCGCCAGGTCCTGCAGCGGCGCCAGGTCGAGCGACAGTTCGAGGTAGAGGTTCTCCAGGCGGCCCAGCACCGACCCGATCGCCTCGACCGCGCCGATGAGCCCGAGGCGCGAATCGAGTTCGCCGGTGTCGGGACCGAGACTTCCGACCACGGTCTCCGCTGCCA
>JBBRJB010000231.1:0-5312 GCA_038220085.1 Burkholderiales bacterium | reverse complement strand
GGCTGCCCCGACTTCAGCTCTGAGCTCGGCCCCGTCTACGACCCCGGCGTCGTCCCCGGCGCCATCGACAGCTTCGTCGAGCGCCGCCACGCCGGTGATGCCGGCGGGGCAGGCCGCATCTGCGCAGACCGCCAGAACCGCCTCCAAGGGCACGATCCGCCTGAAGGCGGGCGCCAAGGATTCCTGGGTGGAGGTGCGGGAAGCGGATGGATCGGCGTTGCACAACGGCCTCGTCAAGGCGGGAGACACGCTCGAATTGAGCGGCAAGCCGCCGTATCGGCTGGTCATCGGCAATGCCTCACACCTCGAGGTGGTGTACGAGGGCCGGACTCAGGATCTTGCGCCGCACATGCGCGCCAACAACATCGCCAGGCTGGAACTCAAGTAGCCCTGGCCCCACTGTGACCGAGCAATCCATGACCAACCATGCCCAGCCGATGCCCGCGGGCCCGTCCCCGCGGCGGACCTCACGCCAGGTGATCGTCCGATCCGGCGGCCGTCGTGTACGCATCGGCGGCGGTGCGCCGGTGGTGGTGCAGTCGATGACCAACACCGACACCGCCGAAGCCATCAAGACGGCCGTCCAGGTCAAGGCCCTGGCGCAAGCGGGCTCTGAGATCGTCCGGATCACCGTCAACTCCGCCGAGGCGGCCGCCGAAGTGCCGGCGATCCGCGAGCAACTGGACCGGATGGGCGTGGACGTCCCTCTCGTGGGCGACTTTCACTACAACGGCCACAAGCTGCTGACCGACTTCCCGGCCTGCGCCGAGGCGCTGTCGAAATACCGGATCAATCCCGGCAACGTCGGCACCAGCGCCCGCCGCGACGACAACTTCAAGCGGATGATCGACGTCGCCTGCCAGTTCGGCAAGCCGGTGCGGATCGGCGTGAACTGGGGGTCCCTCGATCAGGCGCTGCTGGCCAGGATGATGGACCGTAACTCCCGTGCCGAGGCCCCCTGGTCCGCCCAAGAAGTGATGCGCGAAGCACTGGTCACGTCGGCGATCGACAGCGCGCAGGAGGCGGAGCGCCTGGGGTTACCGGGTGACGCGGTCGTTCTCTCGGCGAAGGTCTCCAACGTGCAGGACGTGGTGGCCGTCTATCGCGAGCTGGCGCGCCGCTGCGATTACCCGCTGCACGTCGGGCTGACGGAGGCGGGTATGGGCAGCAAAGGCATCGTCGCCTCGACGGCGGCATTGGCCTTGCTGCTGCAGGAGGGCATCGGCGACACGATTCGGGTATCGCTGACGCCGGAGCCCGGCGGCGACCGCACCCGCGAAGTCGTGGTGGCCCAGGAAATCCTTCAGACGATGGGCTTGCGGGCCTTCGCGCCGATGGTCATCGCGTGTCCGGGATGCGGCCGCACCAGCAGCACTTTCTTCCAGGAACTGGCCGATGGTATCCAGCGCTACCTGCGTGAGCAGATGCCAGTCTGGAAGCAGAAGTTCCCGGGGGTGGAGACCATGCAGGTCGCGGTCATGGGTTGCATCGTCAACGGCCCCGGCGAGTCCCGCCATGCGGACATCGGCATCTCACTGCCCGGCGCCGACGAAGCGCCGGTCGCGCCGGTATTCGTCGACGGCGAGCGCACCGTGACTCTGAAGGGTGAGCGGATCGCCGAGGAGTTCCAGGCGATCGTGGACGACTACGTCCAGCGGCGCTACGGCCGCGCCGGCGCGCACCGGGACCCCGTCGAGACCGGCTCATTCCGAGCCGGCGCCGCCACATAACGAACAAGTTCGCACGGCTTGACCGGATTCGGCGACTGCGGCGGGACGCCGTGCCGGCGACGCCCGCATCGGAGTAGTGGAATCGAAATGGCAGTAGCCCGTTTGGTCGGCGTCAAGGGGATGAACGACATCCTCCCGAAAGAGTCCGGGCGCTGGCAGCGTCTTGAGGAGGTGGTGGCCGCCTGGGCGCGCAGTTACGGCTATGCGCAGATCCGCACGCCGATCGTGGAGCCGACGGCACTCTTCTCGCGTGGGCTCGGCGTCGTGACCGACATCGTCGAGAAAGAGATGTATTCCTTCGAGGATTCGCTCAACGGCGAGCACCTGACCCTGCGACCTGAAATGACCGCCGGCGTCGTGCGCGCGGTCATCGAGCACAACCTGCTCTACGACGGCCCGAAGCGGCTGTGGTACATGGGGCCGATGTTTCGCCACGAGCGCCCTCAGCGAGGCCGGTACCGCCAGTTCCACCAGATCGGAGTCGAGGCCCTTGGCTTTGCCGGCCCCGATGTGGACGTCGAGGTGATCGCGATGTGCCAGCGGCTGTGGGACGACCTGGGCTTGTCCGACATCGTCCTGCAGGTCAACTCGATCGGGGACGCTGCCGAACGCGCCAGGCACCGGGTCGATCTGATCGCGCACTTCGAGAAGTACCAGGACAGCCTGGATGACGACGGCAGGCGCCGGTTGCAGAGCAATCCGCTGCGTATCCTCGACAGCAAGACCGCCGCCATGCAACCGGTGATCGAGTCGGCGCCCCGCCTGCTGGACTACCTCGAGTCGCCGGCGCGCGAGCATTTCGGGGGCGTGCAGGCCGGCCTGGCCGACCTCGGCATCAAGGCCACGGTCAACCCGCGGCTGGTCCGCGGCATGGACTACTACAATCGGACTGTTTTCGAATGGGTGACCGACAAACTCGGTGCGCAGGCGACGGTGTGCGGCGGGGGGCGATATGACCCGCTGGTGGAGCTGCTGGGCGGCAAGCCGGCGCCGGCGTGCGGTTTCGCCATCGGCGTGGAGCGGCTCCTGGACCTGGCTGGCCAGGCCCAGGACCTCCCGGTACTTGGGTCGGTGGACGTCTACGTGGTCAGCAGCGGGGCCGGCACCGGATCGGCGGCCCTGCGGGCATCCGAGCAACTGCGCGCCGCCGGCCTGGACGTTCTGATGCACGCCGGCGGCGGCAGTTTCAAGTCGCAGTTCAAGCGGGCGGACGCGAGCGGCGCGGCTTTGGCACTGATCATCGGCGAGGATGAACTGGCCCGGGGTGAACTCGGGCTCAAGTGGTTGCGTGACGGTGCGGACGCCGGGCGTCCCGCCGCTGCCGGCTCGGGCCGACAGCTTTCGGTGCCGGTCGACCGGCTGGTGGAGACCGTGGTCGATGCGCTGCTGGACGACGGCGGCGTGCAGTGACACCCCGGATGAACGACTGACATGAAGACTTGAGGACGGCAGATGGCCTATAACTTGCAGGAACAGGAACAGATCGACGAAATCAAGTCGTTCTGGGCACGCTACGGCAACACGATCCTTGCCGCTGTCACGATCGCGCTGTTCATCGTGGCCGGCGTACGTGGCTGGAACTGGTATGAGGTCCGCCAGGCGACGGCCGCCTCCGCCCTCTACAGCGAATTGGCCGATGCGGTCGGCCGAAAGAACATCGAGCAGGTCAAGCAGCGGTCGGAAGACATCTTCAAGCAGTACGGCGGTACTGCCTACGGGCAGATGGCGGGCCTGATGGCCGCGCGAGCTTACGTGGATGCCACCGACATGGCCGGTGCGAAGGGCGCTCTGCAATGGGTCCTGGACAATGCCCTCGACCAGGAGTACCGGCAGCTGGCGCGTCTTCGCCTGAGCGGGCTGTTGCTCGACGAGAAATCCTACGACGCGGCACTGAAGGTGATCTCGCCGGACGTCGTCGGCAAGCCCGGGGCGGAGTTGTCGGGAGCTTTCGCCGATCGGCGGGCCGACATCCTGCTCGCCAAGGACGACAAGGCGGGCGCCAAGGCGGAGTATGAGAAGGCCCTGGCGGTGCTGCCGGCCAGTTCCCCGCTTCGCCAGCTGGTCCAGTTGAAGCTCGACGCGCTCGGGGCTTGAGATGAGAGGCGTCGCTGTCATAATGCTGGCGTTGGCTTTGTCGGGTTGTTCGCTGTTCGGCTCGGACCGGCCGGAGCCGCCGCCGTATCCGGCCACCAGCCAGGATTCGTCCTTTCGACCGGCCTGGACGGCCGGCTCATTCGGCAAGGCGTTGCCAGGCTTCCAGCCCGCCGTGACGGCAAACGCCGTCTGGGTGGCCTCGGCCGGTGGTGGTGTCCGTCGGCTCGACCGGAAGTCCGGGAAGGTTGAACTCGACTTGAAGCTGGAAGAGAAGCTGAGCGCCGGTGCCGGCAGCGACGGCACCATGGTCGTGGTGGTCTCCAGGGAAGGCGTCGTGATCGCCCTCGACGACAGCGGCCGCCGTCGTTGGGCGACGCCCCTGAAGGGAGAGGTCATCACGCCACCGGTGGTTGCGGAGGGCGCCGTCCTGGTGCGAACCGTCGACGGACGCATCGTCGCGCTCGATCGCGATGGCGGATCGACCAAGTGGACCTTTCAGCGGCCCACGCCCGCCCTGGTGCTTCGCCAGAGCGCTCCCCTGGTGATCCGTGACGACACGGTCTTTGCGGGCATGCCCGGTGCGCGAGTCCTCGCACTGGACCTGCGCCTGGGCGCGCCTCGCTGGGAGACCGTGATCGCGACACCCCGGGGAGCAACCGAACTGGAGCGCCTGGTGGACGTCGTGGGGGCACCGGCGATTGCAACCGGGCAGATCTGTGCGGTCGCCTACCAGGGAAAGCTCGCCTGCATGCGGACAGCGGACGGCCGCATTGAATGGAGCCGGGACATCGCATCGTCCAGCGGGCTCGATGTCAGCGGCGAGACGGTCGTGACGGTGGATGGCAGCGACGTCATCCAGGCAGTAAAACCGGCCGGCGACCCGCTCTGGAAACAGGACGGGTTCGTTCGCCGCGGTCTTGGTGCGCCGGTGATCGTGGATGAGCGCGTGCTCTTCGGTGACCGCTTCGGCAGCTTCATCGTGCTCTCGCTGGCCGACGGCACGCCTCTGGCCAGGCTGCCGCTGGAAGGGGGTGCCCCCGCTTCCACGCCTGTCGTCCTCGACGGAGTCGCCTATGTCCAGACGCTTGGCGGCAGCGTGACCGCATTGGCGATAAAGTGAGTCGGGGCGCCCGCTCCAGAGCGGACCGATTGCCGCCGGCGGGGGCAGGGCCGGTGCCGGTCATTGCGCTGGTCGGGCGGCCCAATGTCGGCAAGTCGACACTGTTCAACCGGCTGACGCGTTCTCGCCAGGCCATCGTTGCCGACATCCCGGGACTGACCCGGGACCGTCACTACGCTCCGTGCAATCAGGGTGACAGGCGTTATGTGCTGATCGACACCGGCGGTTTCGAGCCGGTCGCCGCGACGGGCGTCGCTGCGCAGATGGCTCGCCAGACGCGGCAGGCGATCGTCGAGGCAGACCTGGTGATCTTCGTGCTGGACGGCCGCCAGGGGATGACGCCGCGGGACCAGGATATCGCCAACGAA
>JBBRJB010000230.1:0-5314 GCA_038220085.1 Burkholderiales bacterium | reverse complement strand
AGCGCGAGCGAGCGGCGACGACCGATGGAACCGGATTCGAAGAACAACTCGATCCGGATATGCCGATCCCGCACGACGGCGGCACTGCCCGCCACCAGAGTCAGGACCACCATCAGCGAGACCGACAACTCCTCGCTCCAGGCGAACGATTCGTTGGTGAGATAGCGCACCACCACGTTGGTGAAGGTGATGAGGGCCAGCAGCGCCATTGCCACGGCGCCGACTGCGTCCTCGAACCGCCGGCGATTGTCGGCAGGGAGGCCGCCTTTTTCGGGGGGAGGGCCGGCCTGGGAGTCAGCGCTCGCGGCAGCAGGTGGCGGGGAGTCAGACATCGGATCTGCTTATGTTCAGCGCCAGGCAGGCAGGCCTGCCTGGCGCGAGCCAGCGCAATGAAAAGCGGATGGAAGGGATCAGTGGTTCACGGACTCGGCGCTCACGACTGGCCACGCGAGGCGGCAACGGCAGCCTCGGCGCGCTTGACCAGGTCGGCCCCGATCTGCTTGCTCCACTTGTCGTAGACCGGCTGCAACTCCTTCTGGAAGACCTTCTTGTCGGCCTCCGAGAGCTCCGTCACCTTGACGCCGAGAGCTTCAACCTCCTTGACCATCGACATGTCGTTTCCGGTCAGGCCCTTGCGGGTCAGTGCGATCTCCTGCTTGCCTGCTTCTACGGCGGCTTCGCGCACGATGTCGCGGTCCTGCGGTGTCCAGGAGTTCCAGACGTCCCGGTTGACGGCGAAGATCAGCGGGTCGGCGACATAGCCCCAGCGCGTCACGAACTTCTGCGCGAGCGTGTGCAGCTTGGCGGCGGTGAAGATATGCAGCGGATTTTCCTGGCCTTCGACTGCGCCGGTAGCTAGCGCCGGTTGCGCATCCGCCCAGCTCATCTGCGTCGGATTGGCGCCCAGCGCCGTGAAAGTGTCATTGAAGATCGGCGAGCCCACCACCCGGAACTTCAGTCCCTTCATGTCGGCCGGAGTGCGGATCTCGCGCTTCGAATTGGTCACTTCGCGAAAGCCGTTTTCGCCCCACGCGAGCGGCACCACGCCGGCCTTCTCGACGAGCTTCATGATCTGCTTGCCGACTTCGCCCTGGGTGATCGCGTCCAATCCGGCGTGGTCCTTGGACAGGAAGGGCAGGGAGAACAGGTTCAACTCCTTGATCTGGGGCGACCAGTTGATGGTGGAGCCGACTGCCAGGTCGATCACGCCCTGGCGCATCGCGCTGAACTCGCGGGTCTGGTCGCCGTTGATCAGCGAGACGCCGGGATACATCTTCATGTTGATCCGGCCCTGGGTCCGCTCCTTGACCATGTTGATCCAGATCTCCGCGCCCTTGCCCCAGGGGAACGCGGTGCCGACCACCGTCGACACCTTGTACTCGCTCTTGTAGGACTGGCCGTGAGCGGCGCGGGTGATGATGAAGGGGGCGGTCAGCGCGGCGCCGGCGGCGCCGGCTTTCAACAGGTTACGACGGTTCATGCATGTCTCCTCGATGATGGAATCGGGATCACCTGCCCTCGGACCGCCTTGCCCCGCGCCCCCGATCCGGGCCGCGATGGATCCGGCGAGGGGGGACTGCGACGCTGCGATTCAGGAGACCGAAGGTCAAGGGTCGCTCGATGGCCCGCATTGTAGCCGGGTTCAACGCATGAACGACATGTCCGGATAAGGCTGGCCGCTGACTGCGAGCGGGTCGAACAGGCGATGCAGGGTTGCGATCTCGTCGTCGGAGAGCGCGATATCCTGCGCCGCCAGGTTCTCGTCGAGGTAGCGGATCCGCTTCGTGCCCGGGATCGGGATTACATGCGAACCCTGGCGCAGTACCCATGTCAGCGCCACCTGTGCCGGGGTGACGCCCCGGCCGGACGCGATGACCTGCAGGGCCTCGACCAGTTGCGCGTTCTGCGTCATTGCTTCGCCGCCGAAACGGGGCAGGTTGCGGCGGAAGTCGTCCGCCGGCAGCGACTGGTCGGTGATGCCGCCGGTCAGCATGCCGCGCCCGAGCGGGGAATAGGGGACGTAGGCGATCCCCATCCCGGCCAGCGCCGGGACGAGTTCGGCCTGGTCCGTGCGCGTGAACAGCGAAAACTCGTTCTGTACGGCAGTGACCGGATGGATCCTCTGGGCGGCGCGCACCGTGTCGAGCGTCACATTCGACAAGCCGATTCCGCCGATCTTTCCGACGGCTTTCAGGCGCGCGAGGGTTCCGATCGATTCGTCGAGCGGCGTGGCCGGATCGATCCGATGCAGGTAGTAGAGTTCCACATGATCGGTCCCCAGCCGCGCAAGCGACTCCTCGCAGTGCGCTGTGAGATAGGCAGGAGAATTGTCGACCCCGCGCAGGGCCGGGTTCGACTCGCTCCTTACAATGCCCGCCTTGGTGGCGATGACCACCTGGTCACGCTTGCCGCGGATGAAGCGCGCGAGGAGAGACTCGTTATGGCCGAAACCATAAATGTCCGCGGTATCGAAAAGCGTCACGCCCGCAGAGAACGCATGCTCCAGCGTGAGGAGCGACTCCGCGTCGTTGGTGGCACCGTAGAATTCCGACATGCCCATGCAGCCGAAGCCGAGGGCGCCCACTTCGGGGCCATCGCCCAGTTTTCGCTGTTCCATCGTCGCTCTCCCGCGAGTCGGTTGCGGCAGGGACGTTCCCCGCGCTCCTGGGGAGGATTGTATGTGTGTGCTTCGCGGCGCCAGGAACGTAAGGGTAGAGCGGCGTCGACGACGATGCAGTACGAGGTCGACAGCCGGCATGACGACCAGGGCATGAAAGCCTGACGTCGGTCGGGTCGGCGGACAGTGAGCGGGGAGGGTCGGATCATGGAAAGAGTGGTGTCACGGGCAGGTAGTCACGGCCTTGCAGGCCTGATACCGGCAGTGCTTGCGTTGCTTGCCGTACTGGCAGTGCCGGCCGGCCACTCGTCGGCAGCCGCCGCCGACCGCGAATCCTGCCAGGCGCGATCGGGTCCGGTGCCGCCGGCGGTGGTGGAACTCTACACCTCGGAGGGATGCAGTTCGTGCCCGCCTGCAGACCGCTGGCTGGCGGGCGTCGCCAAGGGGGGCGAGGTGGTGGCGCTGGCCTTTCACGTCAGCTACTGGAACCACCTCGGTTGGCAGGATCCGTTCGCCACCGAGGCCACCACCGGCCGGCAGTACCGCTTCAAGGAGGCCACCGGCGCAGCGTATGTCTACACGCCGCAGGTGCTGCTCAACGGCAAGGACTGGCGGCAGTGGCGCGGCCGGGATCCAGCGGGATTGCCGCGCCTTCCCGCCGGTGACGCGCCGGCACTGCGTCTGAGCCGTGCCGCCGACCGCGTCACCGCGGAGGTTTCGCCGAGCGCAGCGGGCGGCCGCCTCGCCGGCTATTGGGCGGTACTGGCGGATGGCCTGGTCAGCCGGGTCGGCGCCGGGGAGAATGCCGGCCGGACGCTGGAACACGACCATGTCGTCAGTCACTACTTGCCGGTGGACCCATGGGACGCCTCTGCCGGCCGGCAGGTCACACTGACGCTGCCGGATGCCGGCCGAGGCCGGCGGGTGAGCTTCGTGGTGACCGACTCCCGCCTGATCCGGCCGGTGCAGGCAGTGGTGCTGTCCTGCGACTGAGTCGGACCTCGAAACGGGTGTCCGGGGGCGGCCGAAGAGTGAGCGCCGTCGCTTCGCGCCACGTTCCCGCCTCAGGTGCCCGCCTTGACTGGCGTGCGCCGGCACAGAGGTCCGCCCGGCGCCCGCCCGGCGTCTGAGATGGTTACATCAGCCCCATGGTCAGGCGGGCCGCCTCGCTCATCATCTCGCGACTCCACGGAGGATCCCACACCAGGTCGACATCGACTTCGGTGACGCCGGGGATGGTGCGAAGCTTTTCACTGGCCTCGTCCGCAATTGCGGTGCCCATGCCGCAGCCGGGCGCGGTCAGGGTCATGCGGACGTCGAGTCGGAATTTTCCATCGGGAAGCGCAATCGCCTGGCAGAGGTAGACCAGCCCCAGGTCGACGATGTCGATCGGGATCTCGGGGTCGTAGCAGGTCGCGAGGCGTCGCCAGGCCGCCGCCTCGACCGAATCCAGGGTCGGCGGACCCGAGGTGTCGTCCTCACTGGCGGTTGTAACGCCAGCATCATGCGGTGCGAGGTCGAGAGCGTCGGCGTCTGCACCGGCGATGCGGTACAGGTTTCCCCCGACCATCACCGTGAAGTTGCCCCCGAGTTGCTGGGTGATCTGCGCGACGCTGCCGGCTTCCAGGCGGGCGGTGGTGCCCCACGGCACCATCGTGGCAGTGCAGTCGCGGGTCAGTTCGATCTCCCGCGTTTCTCCGTGTCGATTGCCCATGCTCATGGCCTCATTCGGTCCTGGCGGTATCGCCTGCGCCGCTCAGTGCGTTGTGCAGTGTGTGCCACGCCAGGGTTGCGCACTTGACCCGGGCGGGGAAGTCCCGAACCCCGGCGAGCGCCTGCAGCTTGCCGAAATCCCGGTCTGCGGGCGGCGCATCGGTCAGCAGGGCGTGGAAGTCGCGAAACAGCGCCTCGACTTCGGCCACCGGGCGGCCCTTGACCGCTTCGGTCATGAGCGAGGCCGATGCCTTGGATATGGCACATCCGTGACCTTCGAAGCTGACGTCCGCGATCGCATCGTTCTCGATGCGCAGGTACACGGTCAACTGGTCCCCGCACAGGGGATTGTGACCCTGGGCGACCTGGTCGGGGTCTGCCAGTGCACGGAAGTTACGCGGCTGGCGGTTGTGGTCGAAGATCACCTCCTGGTAGAGCTCACGCAGGTCGCCTTGTACCGGACCATCCGGTCTGCCGTCTGCATTCATGCGGAGTCACCCCCGGCGCCGTGCGGGGCCCCGCCCGCGGCCGGCGTTCCGAACAGTGTCTGGGCCTTGCGAATCGCCGCCACCAGTGCCTCGACATCCTTCGTGCTGTTATATAGCGCGAACGAGGCGCGGGCCGTGCCTGGCAGGCCGAGACGGGTCATCAGCGGCATGGCGCAATGATGGCCGGCGCGAATGGCGACTCCCTCGCTGTCCAGTATCGTCCCCAGGTCGTGGGGGTGAATGCCGTCCACGACGAACGACACGATGGCTGCCTTGTCGGCCGCGGTGCCGATCAGGGTGACGCCCGGCATATCCTGCATCGCACCGGTCGCCTGGGTGAGCAGTGCCTGCTCATGCGCGGCGATCCGCGCGAGGCCGATCCGCTGGACGTAGTCGATCGCGGCTGCCAGTCCGACGACGCCGGCAATATTGGGCGTGCCGGCCTCGAAGCGCTGCGGCGGGGGCGCCCAGGTGCTGCCATCGAAGCTGACGGTGT
>JBBRJB010000229.1:0-5330 GCA_038220085.1 Burkholderiales bacterium | reverse complement strand
GCCTACGCCCGGATGCTGGCGTCGGTGCTCGCCAATCCTGACTTCGTCGGTGCCCACTGGTTCCAGTACCTCGATCAGCCGGTGACCGGGCGCTGGCTGGATGGTGAAAACGGCCACCTGGGCCTGGTGGCGATCACCGACCTGCCCTGGGAAGAGTTCGTGACCGACGTGCGCACGACCAATCGCCAGATACAGCAGTCGCTGCGCAACGCGCTGTCCCGCTGACGGGTCCGGGACCCCGCTACATGGTGTCGGGACTGACCGCCGGTGCGGTGAAGAGCTGAGCGTCCTGCGGCGCACGATGTCCGATGGTGAAGTCGTTGCGCCCGGTCCTGTCCTTCCCCCGAAGCAGCCATAGCGGCCGTTTCGCGAACACCACCGGGATGCCGCTGCGGCCGTCCGCCGGATTCAGGCCGCGCTCGAACACCGAAGTACCCGGCATGTAACGGATCGCGATCCCAGCGCGGCGCCGGCTCGACCGGTTGGGGTTGGCGCCGTGGATCATGAAAATGTCGTGCATCGACATCTGGCCCGCTTCAAGCACCACGTCCGCCGCCTCGGCCGCATCGAAGGCATCGTCGGCCGTGCGCTGGCTCAATACCAGGTCTTCGCGCTCCTCCATCAGGTGGGCATGAGTGCGCTTGTCCCGGTGCGAGCCCGGTATGACGCGTAGACATCCGTTCACCGGCGTCGAGTCGTCCAGCGCCACCCAGACCGTGCAATTGGCAAGCGGCCGGATCGGCCAGTAGTGCCCGTCCTGGTGCCAAGGGGTCTCGAAGCCGTCACCGCCCGGCTTGCAGAAGATCTGGCAGCCCCACAGGATCACGTCTTCGCCGATCACCTGGGACACCATGTCGACGAGCGCCGCATCCTTTGCCAGATCCAGGAAGTCCGCACTGCCCCGGACGCCCTCGCCGTTGTCGCCCTCGATATGGGCGCTGACCAGCTTTTCCGGGCGCACACCGGGATTGTCCCCGATCAGACGTTCCAGACTGGCCCGCAACTGCGCCAGTTGCGCGGGCGGCAGCCGATACGAAGGAATCAGGTAACCCCGGTCGTGGTATTTGACGATTTCGTCATTGCTCAGGCGTGCCACAGTCCCTCTCCCGTTGTCGATGTCGGCTCGGAAATACTACACGCTTCGACTGCTAAAATGAGCGCCCGACGCGCGCGCGCCCAACGCTGGCGCGTGTCCACCCACCGTTTGTGACCTGCCCATGGATGCCGAAAGACTGAATCAGACTGAAACCCGCCTGGAGGACCTTGCGCAGCGGCTCAAGGACCTCAGGGGGTATCTTTGACTACGAAGACAAGAAGAACCGCCTGGTAGAGGTCAACTCAGCGCTCGAGGCGCCCGACATCTGGAACGACGCCCCGGCAGCGCTGGCGCTGGGCCGGGAGAAGCGGTCGCTGGAAGACACGGTCGAGCGCCTCACCACACTGGCCGATTCCCTGTCCGACGCTCATGACCTGTTCACCATGGCGGTGGAGGAATCCGACGACGAAACGATCATCGCGCTGGAAGCGGACGCCAAGAAGATAGAGCAAGGCGTCGAGGACCTCGAATTCCGGCGGATGTTCGCCAACCCTGCCGATCCGAGCAACTGCTTCATGGAGATCCAGGCCGGCGCCGGCGGCACCGAGGCCTGCGACTGGGCGGCGATGCTGCTGCGCCAGTATCTGCGCTACTGCGAGCGGCGCGGGTTCAAGACGACACTCCTGGAAGAAACAGCCGGCGACGTGGCCGGGCTCAAGGGCGCCACCATCAAGATCGACGGCGATTACGCTTACGGCTACCTGCGCACGGAGACCGGCATTCACCGGCTGGTGCGCAAGTCGCCCTTCGATTCCAGCGGCGGCCGCCACACCTCGTTCGCCTCGGTCTACGTCTATCCGGAAGTGGACGACTCGATCCAGGTGGACATCAACCCGGCCGACTTGCGGATCGACGTCTTCCGGGCCTCCGGCGCAGGCGGCCAGCATGTCAACAAGACCGAGTCGGCGGTGCGGATCACCCACTTGCCGACCAATACCGTCGTGCAGTGCCAGAACGACCGCTCGCAGCACCGGAACAAGGACGAGGCGATGGGGATGCTGCGCGCCCGCCTCTACGAGCTTGAAATCCGCAAGCGCCAGGCCGAGCAGGACAAGGTCGAAGCCTCCAAGACCGACATCGGCTGGGGCCATCAGATCCGTTCGTACGTGCTGGACCAGTCGCGCATCAAGGACCTGCGCACCAACGTCGAAGCCAGCAACACGCGTGCGGTGCTCGACGGCGACCTCGATCCGTTCATCTCAGCCAGCCTCAAGCAAGGCATCTAGCAAGAAACATCCAAGGGTCCACATGACTGCGCCACAGAAACCCGAAACCGCCGCGGCCGATACGCCGTTCGACGAGAACCAGATCATCGCCGATCGCCGCGCCAAGCTGAACCGGCTGCGGTCCGCGGGCGTGGCCTTTCCCAACGACGCCCGGCCTGCGGACCGCGCCGCGCCGCTGCTCTCTCAGCACGAATTGACCTCCCGGGAACAGTTGCAGCAGCAGGCCGTGCCGGTGTCGATCGCGGGACGGATGGTGCTCAAGCGCGTCCAGGGCAAGGCGAGCTTCGCCACCGTGCAGGATGCCACCGGCAAGATTCAGCTATGGCTCAACGACGAGGGTATCGGCGAGCAGGCGCATGAGGCGTTCAAGCACTGGGACCTCGGCGACATCATCGCGGCCGAAGGCGTGCTGTTCCGGACGATGAAAGGCGAACTGTCGGTGCGCTGCTCGTCGGTGCGATTGCTGTCCAAGTCCCTGCGCCCGCTGCCCGACAAGTTCCACGGCCTGTCGGACCTGGAAACGCGCTATCGCCAGCGCTACGTCGACCTGA
This sequence comes from Burkholderiales bacterium, assembly GCA_038220085.1. Classification (GTDB taxonomy): domain Bacteria; phylum Pseudomonadota; class Gammaproteobacteria; order Burkholderiales; family Burkholderiaceae_E; genus Lautropia. The sequence continues at coordinate 2,457 of JBBRJB010000229.1, read as the reverse complement.
TGACCAACGAGGACAGCCGGGCGGTGTTCGTGACCCGCAGCAAGGCCATCGGCGCCATCCGGACCTTCATGACCTCGCACGGATTCCTGGAAGTGGAAACGCCGATGCTGCAGCCGATTCCGGGCGGTGCGGCAGCCCGCCCCTTCGTCACCCATCACAACGCGCTCGATCAGGAGATGTTCCTGCGGATCGCACCCGAGCTGTACCTCAAGCGCTTGCTGGTCGGTGGCTTTGAACGGGTATTCGAGATCAATCGCAGCTTTCGCAACGAGGGGCTCAGCCCGCGGCACAATCCCGAGTTCACGATGATGGAGTTCTATGCCGCGTATACCGACTATCGCTGGCTGATGGATTTCACCGAGGCGGTCATCCGGGACGCGGCCCAGGCCGCCCTGGGCAGCCTGCAGTTGAGTTACCAGGGCCGCCAGCTCGACCTCTCCAAGCCATTCGAGCGACTCACCATCGTGCAGGCCATCCAGCGACAGGCACCGGAGTATGACCACGACGCGCTGCAGGACGCCGGATTCATCCGTGGCGAACTGCAGCGCCTCGGGGCGGCAGGCCTCAAGCCGAGCGTCGGCCTCGGCAGCCTGCAACTCGCGTTGTTCGAGGAAGTCGCCGAAGCGAAACTGTGGCAGCCCACCTTCATCGTCGATTACCCGGTCGAGGTGTCGCCACTGGCGCGCGCCTCGGATGCCCAGGGTGACGTGACCGAGCGTTTCGAGCTCTTCATCACCGGCCGGGAGATGGCCAACGGCTTCTCGGAATTGAACGATCCGGAAGACCAGGCCGAGCGCTTCAGGCAGCAGTCGCAGGCCAAGGAGGCCGGCGACCACGAAGCCATGTACTACGACGCCGACTACATCCGCGCCCTCGAGTACGGCATGCCCCCGGCCGGCGGCTGCGGAATCGGCCTGGACCGGCTGGTGATGCTGCTCACCGACAGCCCGAGCATCCGCGACGTGATCCTGTTTCCGGCGCTGAAACGCGAGACCGCCGGCTGACGGCGCTCAATCGACCTGGGCGCCGGATGCCTTGACCGCCCGGCCCCATTTCTCAACCTCGGCGACGACGAACGCGGTCATCTGCTCGGGAGTGGCCAGCACCGGCGTCAGGCCCAGGGTCGACAGGCGCTGCCGGACCTCCGGTGACTGAACCGCCTTGATGATCTCGGCGTTGAGCCGGGACACAATTGCCGCCGGCATCTTCGGGGGGCCGCTGACACCCGTCCACGATTCGGCGGAGAAATCGGCATAACCGGTTTCGGCGACCGTGGGCACATCCGGCAGGGCCGACGAGCGCTCGGTGCCGGTCATCGCCAGCGCCCTCAGCTTGCCGGCCTGCACATAGGGCAAGGCGGCGTCGAAGTTGATGAACATCATCGGGACATGACCTGCCATCACGTCGGCGATCGCAGGGCCGCCGCCTTTGTACGGCACGTGCGTGATCTGCAGGCCCGCGGCCACCTTGAGCATCTCCATCGAAAGATGGTTGGACGAACCATTGGCGGACGATGCATAGGACAACGCACCCGGCTTGGCCTTGGCGATCTCGACCAGTTCCTTCAGGCTCTTCGCCTCGAATGCCGGGTTGACGACCAGCGTATTCGGGCCTCTCGCGATCATGCCGATATGGGTGAAGTCGGTCACCACGTTGTGCGTAATGCTGCGGTAGAGCGACTGGTTAATCGCATGGCTGCCGACACCGGACAGCACCAGCGTATAGCCGTCGGGCTCCGCCTTCGCCACCAGGTTGGAGCCGATATTGCCGTTGGCCCCGCCGCGATTCTCCACCACCACCTGCTGGCCGAGTTGCTCCGACAACTTGCCGGCGATCAGCCGGCCCATGATGTCGCTGGTGCCGCCCGGCGGGAAAGGCACGATCATCCTGATCGGCTTGCTGGGGTAGGTATCGGCGCGGGCCACGGGCGCCGCGATGGCGGCGGCAGCAAGCGTGAGGGCTGCACCAAGCAGCCCAGCAAATAGGGACGTCCGTCCCGAGGGTGTTCTCATGTAGTGTCTCCGATAAGTTCGTCGGATTATGCCGCAGTCGCATTATGGGCAGCGGCCGGGAATCGCGATCTGTCAGAGCTCGTCGATCCAGGCCTGCTGTATCGCTTCCAGCACCCGCTCGCCGGAGCGCGCCGGATCGTCATCAAAGCCCGGCAACTCGAGCACCCGGCGGCGCAGTTCGGTGAAACGAATGGTCGCCGGGTCGGCGTCCGGATGGGCCTCTGCCAGCGCCAGCGCGATTTCCAGGGTATCGGTCCACTTCATGGGTGTCTCCAGCCATAGAGCTCCTAGTCCGACAGGCTCCTAGTGCTCTTCCCGGGCGTGATTGATGGTGTAGCGCGGAATCTCGATCGTCAGGTCGATGTCCGGCAGTTTCACCTGGCACGACAGCCGCGACTGCGGGGTCAAACCCCAGGCCATGTCGAGCAGATCGTCCTCATCGTCA